>DASZGG010000141.1:0-5351 GCA_035939025.1 Chthoniobacterales bacterium
TACGCGAAACCGGGTTATGAATGTCTCCATAACCTCGCATACTGGCTCGGCCGGAACTACCTCGGTTTGGGACCCAGCGCTTTTTCAACGATCGGCGAAAGGCGATGGCAAAACACTCCAGATACCAGCCGGTACATCGAACAACTTCGTTCCTCGATCGAGCCGATCAATTTCAAAGAGCACGTCAGTGACCAGATGCGAAAAGCCGAAGGGATCGCATTCGGGCTGCGTACCGCGATCGGGGTTTCTGCATCGGAGATGACCCGCTGGACCAGCGAACTGGACGCCCTTCGGCAAGAAGGATACATCCAGGAAGAGAATGCTCGGATTCGATTGACCGCGAAAGGCCGAATGGTCGCTGACTCCATCGCCGAACTGTTCGTATGATGACCTGCGACGTGCTAGTCGTTGGCGGTGGCCCGGCTGGCGCAACCGCCGCGGCTCTTGCCGCGCGCGCCGGGCTTTCGACCCTGGTCATTGAGCGAACCAGGTTTCCCAGAGAGAAAGTTTGCGGGGATTGTTTGAATCCCGGTGCCTGGAAGATTCTAGATCAACTGGGCGTCAGTGAAATGATTGATCGTTTGCCATCGGCGAAATTGCGCTGGGTCGATTTCCGTAACATCGCAGGACACTCTATCCGATTTGAATTATCAGACGAAGCCAGGGGAGAGCGCGGGATCCGTAGAAAACTCTTCGATGAAGCTCTGATAAAGCATGCCATCTCGTTAGGCGCCGAGGTTAGATTCGGAGAACCGGTGCTGAAGGTTCGCAACGGTTCGGCCTGGCAAGTCTCCACCAAAGACGAAACCGTGCAGACCAGGTTCCTCATTGCCGCGGACGGTCGCAATTCGTCGGTCGCCCGGCTCCTGGCGGATTACCCGAAAACGCACGCGGATCGCGTTGGTCTTCAGACCCATTTTTCGACTGATGCTGAGCCCCATGTGGCGTTGCAGCTGTATCCCTACGGTTATCTTGGTCTGGCCTCTGTTGGAGAAAACCTCACTAACTTGTGCTTGGTCTGTCGGCCGCAACACGCCGGCCGTTTTCGGCAGGAGGCGACGGAAAAGTTCGGACTTGCCCCCGACCACAAGTGGCTATCGATAACCCCTTTGACGCGGTTGGACCTTCGAGTGACGCGTCGCAACCTGATGTACATCGGCGATGCAGCGCGTGTGGTAGAACCGTTTACCGGAGAGGGAATACTGTATGCACTGCGAACTGGAGCATTGGCCGCCAACGCCATTTGCCAGGCAACGACCAATTCTTCAGACCCTGCGGCTTTTTATAGCGCCTCGCACGCGCGGATTTACCGGGACCGGTTGTGGGTAAATCAGTTGGCCAGACTCGCAGTGTTGCATCCGAAGATTTCGAGTACGCTTTTTGAGCTTCTGAGATTCTATCCTGCGCCG
The DNA here is from genome assembly GCA_035939025.1 of Chthoniobacterales bacterium. GTDB lineage: Bacteria > Verrucomicrobiota > Verrucomicrobiia > Chthoniobacterales > JAFAMB01 > JAFAMB01. The sequence continues at coordinate 1,410 of DASZGG010000141.1, forward strand.
TTGAAGTATCTGACGGGCAAGGTGGTTGTAAGCGAAGGCTCCAGCCTTTGCCGCCTCTCAACAGGGAACGCGCCAGGAAATCAGCTTGATTAATTGCCTACGAAGCTGAATGCTTTCGCCCGATCGGAATGTTTTTGGTATATTTTGCGGGCGAGCTTTTCTCTTCGAAACACTTGGTAGGCAATGCTGCATTGGCGGATGCCATAGCGAAAGCGTCAAACCTGAATTTCATCTGCGTGCTGCCCCAAGCGTTGGAAGAACGGAATATGTCCGCTCACGATATCCGCGATCAGGATATCGTTACCTTGATCGGTTGTGACTTGGCCATATTCAATTTTGACGGCCCGGAACTGGATTCCGGTACTGTCGCGGAATTTTTCTTTGCAAAGTTCGCAGATATTCCTTCCCTTCTTTTGCGAACTGATTTCCGCCGCGGCGGCGATCAGGGAGACGATCCTTGGAATCTCATGGTTAGCTTTTACCCGCGAACGCAGACGCTTTGCCTGAATAGTATGGAGCTGTACAAGAAGTCGCTCAGCCTAGGCATGTCTCCTGTCCAAGCAGGTCAAAATCTAGTAGAGCAAGTCGCCCTGGAAGCCGTCAAGGGACTGGAGTTGCTCAGCCAATCGGCGCCCACCATTTCGAATGAATTAACCGAACCGGTTTTTCGCTGGATCAGCAAAATGCCGGGCTTCAATTCCTCAGGGAGTAGTGAAAAAGTGATGGCGGCACTTATCGCGAAAAAAGCGAAGCGACTCCTGCCATAGTTAGCCAGGGCATTCAGACTCGCATTTCTATGCCGAAAAATTTTCAACCTCTCATCGATGAGCTTCGGACCATCATTGAAAATTCGAGAAACGGACGACTCTCTCCTGCCGATGAGCAAAAGGGTGCAGCGTTGTTTAAGGAATTGGTCATGTCAGGTGGAAAGGCGCTTTCGGGTGCACTCGAACTCCTGGGAGATCTTCCATGGTTTGTCCCGGTTAACGGCGCCTTGGAAGCCTGGCCCCAACTCAGTCCCATCAAACAACGCAATTTCCTCGCTGCTTTGAGGCCGCTGGAGTCGGATGCCTCCAGGCGAATGCGCCTCAGCATTGCCCGTGGCCTTCACAAGATAGACGCTTCTTCTGCGCTCAGGCTTATCGTTGCCACCCTCCAAACTTTGCGAACTGAAAATGGTTTGGAGCCAAAGGACCGGCAAATATTCTTTAGCGTTCTCGTAGGGAAGAACAAACCGTGGTTGTTACAGCTCGATCTCAAATCTTTGAAACCATCCGAGGCGCAGCTGCTGGCGCTGACCGCAATTGAGTGTTCGACCGGCGCCAACCCACCTTCGGTCATAGCGGTGATTGAATGGGCCAAACCTTTTCAGCCGCTCAATACGATCCCGGAACCGGTACAACAAGAGTTGGCCAAGACTTTCGGAAAATGGAGTTCTCGATGGCAGAAACAGCTCGCAGTGCAGGATTTGCCGCCCATCCTGAGCGAACTCATTCAGGCAAAACTGGCCAAGGATCCGAACCAGCTCCCGGACCAGAGAACCGCCCCTGCTCGGTCCCACTCGCAAGAACCGGTGCAACACCCTAGGCAGCATCCGCGGCATTCGCAGACGCATCAACCGGGCAAACCTCAGTCGTTGGCCGTCAATCCAAATCAATCCGAAAAGTCATACCGGCAAAGGCCGGAAAAACCGCTACCAAACCATCAGAGACCGATGCCGGATCTTTCGGATCTTCTGAGAGAGGTGGAGGCAAATTTCAACTATCTTCGAGAAGAGCTGCAGACCGCTAAGAATCAGCTCCGGCAATCCCATCTCCCTGCGAAACCGGCGGACACGCATTCGCCCGAAACAGGCAAAGAGCTTGGAAAATTGCGCGAGGAAAACGCACGATTGACGGAAACCGTCAGGGTGTTGCGCGAAACCCTGAACGACCTCGCGAGTCAAAACTTCGATCAAGCCGTGAGTCGGAAGGCTGACACCGAAGCGCCAGTGACAGATCCTGTCGAACAATATAAGGCCTTGCTGACGCTCAGGCTCCGCGAACAAATCGTCAATTTTCAGACTTTAAATCGCGAAAACCATACGGACGGGATTCCATTGCTCCTGGACAACATCTTGCGCACACTGCAGGAAAGCGGCATAGACCTGGAAAACATTGAACCACCGCCGCCACAAGTGCGAAGGCGTTACTGAGGGACGCTGGTAGAAACGCGATCCGGCCAGTGGTAGGGACGTGCCCCAAGGCGTTAACTGAAGACGTCGTAAGCGAAGGCTCCAGCCTTTGCCTTCCGAAAACCGGAGCAAAAGCCAGAGCTTTCGCTTACGGCACGCTGGGTCGTAAGCGAAGGCTCCAACCTTTGCCGGTCCGAACCTAGAAAGCAGCATTCACCACAATATTACGCGCACGCAAAGCTCGAAATCCGCCTAAGTTAACGCTCATGTAAAAGGACGCGCTCCTGCGCGTCCGGGATCGCGCGTTTCAAGAAGCTTATGAAAAGGAAAGACCTCACCCATGCGCTACCTTGTTGCCCCAGATAAATTCAAGGGATCGCTTTCGGCTGCTGAAGTTGCCGGCGTGGTGGGCTCCGCAATTCAGTCTGCAGATCCTACCGCAGAAATTGAGCTGCTCCCGATTGCCGATGGCGGCGAGGGAACTGCAGCCTTATTAGCTCATCACGCGAACGCTCAACGACTTGCCATCGAGACCATCGATCCGATCGGACGCCCGATTGAAGCCGAGTACTTCGTTCACGGGTCCGAAGCAATCGTTGAAATGAGCGCTTCATCCGGGCTTTGGCGCGTCGAAGCTGCCCAACGATTGCCCCTGAAATCCAACACCTACGGAACCGGGATGATCCTGTGGCATCTGATCGAGAGTGGTATCGAGCGAATCCTTATCGGTCTCGGCGGGAGCGCAACAGTGGACGCCGGACTCGGAATGGCAGCGGCGCTCGGGTATCGGTTCCAGGATGAGCGAGGCCGACCGGTCGATCCGTTTCCCACGCGTTTCTCCGATATAAGAAGTGTCACCCCACCGATTATGACACGGTGGCCTGATGTGATTGGGTTGGCCGACGTCGAGACCCGGTTGACCGGACCCGGAGGTGCGATTTACACGTTCGGTCCCCAGAAAGGATTGGGCCCGGCCGAGGTCCGGCAGCTTGATTCCGATTTGCAGGCACTCGTCAAGCGACTGGAGCATGATCTGGGATCCAACTTTTCCGATTCGATCAGCTCTGGAGCGGCGGGTGGCTTTGGGTATGGTATCCAAACTTTTCTCAAAGGGAGGTTGGTCTCCGGTTTCCAGGTGGTTGCCGAGAGACTCGGGCTCGCAGAACGAATGCAGAAGGCCGATGTGGTGATCACCGGAGAAGGAAAGATTGACTCTCAATCGCTACAGGGAAAGGGCCCTATTGGGGTGGCTACGATCGCAAGAAAGCTGAATAAAGCGATCTGGGCGGTTGCCGCGATCATCGAAGACCGCGACCTCGTGTCACCTCATTTCCAGAAGCTCACCGCCCTTGTTTCGGGAAAAACCTCGATTGCAGAGGCTTTGGCGCAGCCTGAGGCACTGCTGTTTCAGAGGACGCGAGAACTGGTCCTAGCCCGCGAAAATCCTTCGCTATAAGAAGCGGCGCGCACATTGCGGGCTAGAAAGCCGTTAAACAGACGCTCGCGCGTCAGTTTAACGGCCTGTTTTCGAAAAAGGGGATTCGAAGGAACTGTTCCTTTTCCTTCAAGAATGCCGCAGAATCAAACGCCGACGCGCTCCATTTACTCATGCCACTTTGCTGCTTATTTATACTGGTGCGCCGCATCATCCATCTGGATATGGATTGTTTCTATGCTGCCATCGAGGTCCGGGACAAGCCTGAGCTTGCCGGTAAACCGGTCGCAGTGGGTGGTGCTCGCGATCAACGCGGCGTTCTAACGACGTGCAA
>DASZGG010000142.1:0-4937 GCA_035939025.1 Chthoniobacterales bacterium
ACGCCCTGTGTCACCCGCTTCTGGAATATGAGGTAGGCAGCAGCCGTTGGTATCGAAGCCATGACAGCTATCGCCGACGTTTTGGCAAAAGCGATCCCGTAGGCGGATTGGACCTGGGTCATTCCTACTGGAATTGTCAGCATCGTAGTCGAGTTGGTAATGATTAGCGGCCACAAAAAGTTGTTCCAGGTAGCAATGAAAGTAACGATGCTCATTGCCCAGGTGATACTCCAATTCATTGGGAGATAAATGCTGAACAGGATCTTGAATTCGCTCGCCCCATCGATCCGTGCAGCGTCGTGGAAATCTCTGGGCACTTCGTCAAAGAATTGCTTAAAAACAATGACCGCTAATGGAGTTGCGATCTGGGGCAGGATTACACCGAGATAGGAATTTACGAGATTCAGCTTGTTCATCAGCATAAATAACGGAATCACCAGCGCGCCGAACGGAAGCATAAACCCGATAAGAAGTGACCAGTAAATCAGATGCTTTCCATTGAATTCAAGACGGGAAAGGGCATAGGCGCACATCAGAGAAAACAGAATGGTAAAGAAGGTCACGGACACCGAAACCACGATGGTATTCAAGTACCACCGGAAAATCGGACTATTTTGAACGACGTAAATAAAAGCATCAAAATTTGGCGGCGACGGCACGAAGGTAGGCGGAACCGCGATAGTTTCTGTTTCACTTTTTAGCGCGGTGGCAGCAATCCAATAAACGGGGAAAATCCAGGCCATGGTCATAATCACCGTCAACAGAGTGCAGACCATGCCTAATATCGAAAGGCGCTGACTATTCATTTCCGTCTAACGTTTAGCAATCGGAATTGGAGCGCTGAGCCAACAATAATCACCGCGACTAAGACGATCGCTACGGTTGCCGCATAGCCCCCTCGATTCTGCTGAAATGCCAGGCGGTACATGTAGAATAGGACCACCGTAGTGGAATTATAGGGTCCACCGAGGGTCAGCAGGTACACCTGATCAAAGATCTTAAACTGCAGGATAAGTTGCAGGATCAGAACCAGGCTTGTCACCGGCCAGATCAGCGGGCAGGTAATAAAAAGGAATCGCTGTAAAGCGGTCGCTCCGTCCAGCGCTGCAGCCTCATAAAGCTCGCTCGAAATATTTTGGAGGCCCGCGATAAAGAGGAGCATGTTAAAACCGACGGTCCACCAGATCGTCACCGCGGCCACTCCGGGCATCGCCCAGGTAGGATCCGCGAACCAGGCAACAGTCGATCCCGTGAGATAGTTGATCACTCCAAAATTCGCGTCAAGGAGCCAGAGCGACGCCGTCGTAACTACACTCACCGGCAGAACGTATGGCAGAAAAAATGCCGAAAGCACAGGTAATCGCAGGCGTTTGAGGCGAACTACGAGAAGCGCAAAGAGAAACCCAACAGCCGTATTTGGGACAACGGTCAATACGATAAAGTAAAGTGTGTGCCAGATCGAAGCCCAAAAATCCTGGTCATGGATTAACTCAATATAATTGGCCGGTCCAATAAACTTACCCTGACCTGCAATATCTGCGTTAGTTAAGCTTAAGTAGGCGACTTGAATTGCCGGATAGATGAGAAATAACCCATAAAACAGAAGGAATGGAGTCACGAAAAACCAGGCGATTCGCCAGCCTTTTCGATGCTGAGTTCGGCTGGCGTTTCGCTGGGCTTGCGGCATAGCAGAAAACCGTGCTTCTCGCCCGGTCTAAGCAGGCGGTTTGCGCATTTGGCGAATCTTACTGCTGCTGTTGCTTCGCAAACTTTTCCAGTTCTCCGGTGAATTGCTTGATTCCTTGATCAACGGAAAGTTGTCCGTTAACGGCCGGGACTAGAAAATTGCTGATCGGCTCAAAAGTTGGACCGCCGACACCAAAGATTGGAAGAGGCGGTTCAAAATCGACGTTCTTAGACGCTTGCGGACTGTACTCGTTGTTAGGCACCATCTGCTTGTACTCTTCACTCTCTTGAACCGGGAGATACGCGGGGATATGACCGCCGCCTGCCCAGGTCACCTGCTTAACTACGTAGGCAATGAACTTAAGGGCGGCAGCGACTTTCTCGGGTGATGCGGGTGCCTTTTCGTTGTTCGGTATCGCAAGTTGATGGGAATCCGCCCAGGTGTCCTGATTGCCGAAGAATTTTGGAAGTGCTGCGACACCGTATTCGAAAGGCAGCTTACCCTGCTTTTTCAGGTCGACCATTGTCGGCACCTCCCAGTTACCGTTGATCATGAAGACCGCACGACCGGCCGAAAAGAGCGCGACCATGGAAGAATATCCGGTATTTTTCGGAATGAGGCCGTCTTTTGCCCAGTCAGCTATCAATTGTAGCGACTTCGTTCCTTGATTCGCGACGTCGTCGAAGCTCAACTGGCCGTTTTTCAGGAAGTCGCCATCCTGCTGTCTGAAGAAGGTGTACCAGAGGCGCCAGAGGGATGCCGGATCCTGAGAGTACATGTTCTCAGATACAGGGATCAGGTGCGTTTTCGCTTTCGCTTCGGTCAGCATTTTCGTAAACGCGTCGATACCGTCGAGACCGGTTGGTTTACCATCCGAGCCGAGCAAACCGGCCTTTTGGAGAGCAGTTTTATTGTAGTATAAAACCAGGGTGTGGATGTCGAGCGGAACCCCGAAAAGTTGGTCCGTCTGTCCATATTTTTTACTTAGCTCCAGGGACCTGTCTACCAGCGATTTTTGGAAGTCGGATGCCTTGAGACCGGCTTGTGAGAGTTCTTCTGTGGTGATCGGCCTCAGGTCCTTACCGATGATTCCGGCGGCGAAGTGCGACAGATGGTAGGTCATGACGTCCGGCGTCTGACCGGCGACGACGGCTGTATGGACCTTGGTGTAAAACGGTTCGCCCCAGGTGAGCGTCGACTCGTTAACGTGGATATCATTTTGGCTCTTATTGAATTCTTCCACGATCTGTTTCATCCGGATTCCATCGCCGCCACCGAGAAAATCCCAATACGTAAGTTCGGTTGGAGCGGTGAGCGCAACCGTCGAAGAGAAACACGCCGCAAGGCAGTAAATAGCTTTTTTCATTGGGGAAACATTTGTTTTGGTATAAAAAAAATTGGGTGACCGAGCAAGGGATTTCAACTTAGCCTGCATCGCTCACAAATCCTTAGAGATTTGTCAGCGATGCAGGCTCCTATCACTAATATGAAATCGACAGCATATTCCATGAAAGGGGACGGAGCTTGGCGGTGATGCTCTCAGGGTGAACGGTAAAATCCTGGTGTTCACTCGGTTGCACAGCGTCGGGTCTTTGTGCGGTATTCGTCGCGAGAAGATCGGATCCTGCAATCTCGAGACCGTCGCAAGCCTTGATTTGCGGGAACGCTCGCAATTCGATCGACAAATCCACCGAATCGGAAGTCTCGCGATTTAACACGAAGAGAACGACTTTTTGCTGATTCGCATCATGCACCGCGGACGTGACGATGTGATCAATTGTCCCGGCCGTTTTCGTTTCGGATTGAGTCGACTGAACCTTCGTCTGGAGGACTTTGCCTCGCGCGTTTTGGGCCACGAGCTTGAAAGGATGAAAAATTGTTTGTCGCCAAGCCGCTCCTCCGGGTTCGGCAAATATCGCTCCGATCACATTAACGAGCTGGGCGAGGCAAGCCGCTTTGACTCGATCCGAGTTGTTCAACAGCGTGATGAGGGCACCTCCCACCATCAGGGCATCTTGCAGGTCGTAGATTTCTTCGATCAACCGCGGCGCCATCGGCCATCCGGGCTTGCTGTGGTCCTCGTCGGTCCGCGCTTTATACCAGACATTCCATTCATCGAAAGAAAGCATCATTCGCTTTGGAGACCGCCGCTTCGCAGCTACCGCATCGCAGACAGACACCGCCTCTTTGATAAAACGATCCATGACTTCGATGTTTGCGAGGAATTCCCGGACGTCGTTATGGGGATTCTGGTAATACATATGGAGCGAGAGGAAATCGACCTGCTCAAAGGTATGCTCCATCACCTCATATTCCCACGCACCGAACGTTGGCATGTATCGATGAGACGAGCCGCAAGCGGCAAGCTCAATTGAGGAATCGAGCCATTTCATCACCTTGGCAGCCTCCTTAGCGGCGCGTCCGTATTCGGTAGCCGTTTTCTGACAGATTTGCCAGGGTCCGTCCATCTCGTTGCCTAGACACCAGAACTTGACGGCATGCGGCTCCCGGTAGCCATGAGTTGCCCGCAAGTCGCTCCAGCGGGATGCCCCGGGGTGATTACAGTATTCGAGGTAGGCCCTCGCTTCATCAGGCCCTCTGGTCCCGAGATTTACCCCCAGCATTGGCTCGGTGCCTGCCGCTCGGCACCATTCGATGAACTCATTTGTTCCGAACCTATTTGTTTCAGTGCTCAACCACGCCAGATCGAGACGAACAGGGCGTTCATCGATCGGGCCGACACCGTCTTCCCAGTTGTATCCGGAGAGAAAGTTGCCACCCGGATAACGAATGATCGTCGGTCCTAGTTCCCGCACCAGATCGAGGACGTCATGGCGAAACCCATTCTTGTCTGCCGTGGGATGCCCCGGTTCGAAGATCCCGGTATAGACGCAACGGCCCAGATGCTCAACGAACGCTCCAAACAGGCGGCGATCGAGTTCAGAAATGGAAAAATCAGAATCGAGAATGATTCGAGCCTTATTCATTTGGGGGTTATTTTGGGATGCAAAAATAAAGGCTAAACGCGGTTGAACCAGAATAAAAGCGAGAAGCCTGCATCGCTGACAAATCCTTAGAGATTTGTCAGCGATGCAGGCTGTAGCCGCAGAATTCCCGGCTACGCCGGAAAATTCCGCTGCCTTTTTTCAGAGAAGAGTTTCAAACAGTTTGTTCGATTCATTTATTTCCAAAGCCTGCCCTTAGATAGACGCGCAGCGTCTGTTTTAAGGGCTTTCTAACCCGCAATGAG
>DASZGG010000143.1:0-5317 GCA_035939025.1 Chthoniobacterales bacterium
ATAAATTCTTTCTTCATCGTTAACAGATCCCTTATTGGCCAAGGCATTCTGCTCGGCTAACCGAGCTTTCCGCCCCAAGGCAATGTGTAAACGATGTATCCGAACGAGTGTAAACGATGTTTCCGGCCCAAACACTCCCGCTTGATCCACCTCAGCACGTCCGACGGTCATATGCGGTGCACCGCCTCCGATGGTAGAGGCACTCCGGCGCGTCCGGCGTCGCATCTCCTGAACGCCTATGTGGACGTGCTGCGCCGGACGCGCCGGAACGCATATACGATCAGAGGCGTTGCACCGCATAATGACCATCGGACGCGCTGAGGCGGATCAAGCGGGAGCGCGTCCCTACCATCTCACGGCATCGCTTACTCACAACCTCAGACTCGAGGGGCATCATCTCCGCAACGCTCTCTCCACAACCGGGAAACGGCTCCAATCCAAGACCACCCGCTGCCAACTGACGTTTATTTTGGATGGCAGCGGAAACCATGACGGCGGCTCCAGGCGACAATCCACCCCGGGAGACGGGGCCGCCAACCGCTTACTTCGTATAAAAGAGCTCAAAGCCTTGGCTGCGGAGCCGAAGGCCGTAATGTGAACCCGACGACTGCTAACCAGCCACCAGCGAGACCTTCATTGCCCGGCGCCGATCGCTAGCCAATTCAAATGCCTGGACCGCGTCGGAAAGCGGGAAAGTTCTCGTCAGCATGGGTGTCACATCGATCCAACCTCGTGACAGCACATCCACGGCCCAACGGTACTCATCCGCAAACCTGAATGAGCCCAGCAGATCTATCTCTTTCGCCATGATCTTGTTTAAGGGCGCAGCCGATGATCCTGGCGGCAGACTTCCTACCTGAACGACTTTTCCACCAACCCGCGTAACGAGGATGCAAGATTCAAGCGCCTTGAGGCTTCCGCTGGCTTCGAATGCGACATCAAAAGCGCTTTTTAGACTCCCTTTTGTGAGGGCGTTTTCAACGTGGCTGACGTTTACCGTTTCAGTCGCGCCCATCTTTTTAGCCGTCTCCAAAGGCTCGTCCAACAGATCTGTTAATACGACGTCGGTCGCACCAGAAAACCTGCAGGTGGCGGCAAGGAGTACACCAATCGGTCCGGCGCCGGTAATCAGGACTCGTTTTCCAACGAGCGAGCCGGCACGGAAAGCAGCATGTCCGGTCACCGCCAGCGGTTCGGCGCAAGCGGCCACGCGATAATCCATCGTCTCCGGAATCGGTACACACTGGCGCTCAGTCGCAAGAAAATATTCCGCGAATCCGCCGTCTACGTGAGGAACGCGGGCCGCACTGCCGTAAAAGAAAACATCCCGGCAAAGGTTGGAACGGCCGGAGAGACACTCCGTACAACGGAGACACGGACGTGTCGGGTTCACCGCTACACGTTGGCCTAGTTTGAGCGATTCGACTCCCGAACCAACTTCGACCACCTCCCCGGCGACTTCGTGACCCAGAATGAACGGTTTCTTCAGCCGGAAATCGCCGACTCCGCCTTCGTGGTAGTAATGAAGGTCTGAACCACAGATGCCACCAGCGCCCAACCGGATTACAAGGTTATTCGTGTCAGGCTTCGGGATCGGCCTATCCTCAATTTCGAGCGATTTCGGTCCGTGAATAGTACACGTTTTCATATTGAGCAAGGTCGACCCCCAGCGACGTTAAAGATATGGACAGGCCGCGTTTGCGACATCGTGCCACAATGAGTGCGGCATCGGAGCAAGGATTAATACCAGGATGAACAGCGACAAATAACCGACGATTTGTCGGCCAGGATCGAGCGGAGTCAGATCGTTCAGCGGAGGGGCGCCGCGGCCTGCGATCAGAAAAACGATGATCGCCCACATCATCAGACCGGGCCAAACGAAGAGCGCCAGCAAAAATAGGGACCACATCGCGATCGAGCTAATCGTCTGGCCAACCCGGGTTCCAAACATAGCGCGGGTGATGTGGCCACCGTCGAGCTGTCCGATTGGTAAGAGATTCAGCGCCGTAACCAACAGTCCAAGCCAGCCCGCGAATGCCAACGGGCTGAAACGCACCACCGCGCCATACTGAGCAGCATCGCCAAGCGAAAGCTTTGCGAGCAATGTAAAAAGTAAGGATGAGCCCACAGTTGCGCCATGAAGAAAGCCGTGAGCCATTCCGCCGCTGAATCCAGGCACGATCGTAGACTGACGTAGCCCGATCAGGAGCGCAGGAACCGCAATGACCAGGCCGGCAAGCGGCCCGGCGACAGCGACATCAAACAGAGCTCGCCTGTCCTCGCTTGGCGACCGCATTCTTATGAAAGCACCAAATGTCCCAAGTCCGAATGGCACAGGAACGAAATAGGGCGGCGTAACATCCATCCGGTGCCTGCGCGCCATGTAGAAGTGCCCCAACTCATGCACGCCAAGGATCAGGAGAAGCCCGACGGCGTATGGTAGACCGGCGGTAAAACGCTCCGGCTCCCGCGCGAGATTGATACCTTGATGGGCAGCACCGGCCCAAGTCGTTGTGATGACAGTTAAAGCGAACAGGAGCCAATGCAGCCACGGACGGACAGGCGCAGTCGGCGCAGCTGCGTCCGCTGGTTTGGGCATCAGAATGATCTTCGCTCCGAGCTGTTCATCTTTCTGAACTAAAGGGAACACCCTATCGGAAAGGACGCGCCGAAGTTTTTCATAAGCTACTCCTGCCGATTCGCGAAGTGGTCCACGAAACACCTGGACGCCACTTTCCTCGATAGCCATCCTCACATCCATCACCTCGCGGACGACCTCAGGCTGCTCGACTTCGTACAACATCCGCGGGCCGAGATTGGTTCCGTCAGCCGCCTCTCTACGGCTTCGAGCGGCAGCCATAGTCCAGATCGAGAACAAACAAAGCATTATCGCCATCCAAAAAAAGAACAGGCTGAGAACCGTACGCCCGGGCAGAAGAAGAAAGATCAACCACGGCAGCAGCAGCGAGAAAATGAACAATAGCTGTAGTACCAGGGGATTCGTTTGCGTTTTCATGATCTCTGTCGTTACAAACAAATCTATCGCCAAATTGAATTCGCATCCACGACTAAGAGTTCTCGTGCATTCCCCTTGAAGGCGTTCATTGCGCGCGAGTCCACACGTCCGTCCGCCCGATCAATGAGATACCAATAAAACCCCGTACCTTGATTCTATCCGGGCCATCGAATTCCATGAAACAGGAATAAGTGCTGCCGCTCTTCGGGTCGTAGATGGTGCCATTATCCCACCGCGTGTCGCTTTTCCGGCTAAATCCGGACATGAATACCAGTCCGATGATCGGTCTATCCCGTTTTGACCGATCCGGATTATGGATGTCCGTTTTTTCTTTTCCTTCTGGTGTCTTCGGTTCTCTCAGGGCAACAATCCTGGCACTTAGCTTGCCGCCATTTTCGAAGATCTCAAAAGTCCCATCCTCGTTTTTCCAGAGACCGATCGGTGAAGTCGTTTCAGCGGCGCGAATACTTGTCGCTGAACACGCGCAGGATGCAAAAATAACGAGATAAATGGCGAGTCGTAGAGTTGACATACGAATAGCTGATTCATTTATTTTGAAAGACTGCCCAGCACCAGATCCCTTCGCAGCCTGGCAGTGCACAAAACTGGAGTCCGCCAGGATATGGTGCTGGGCTTTGTAAGCCGCAATGAGCTCGTCGCTTGGGCTTTCGCGTAATTTTTGCGGATCAGGCGAGCTCCGCAAAGCATTCGTTCAAAGGCGTGCTAACGTACGCATCCATTCCACCGAGTAAATATTGAACGCTGTCGAAGCCTGACGCTTGCAGCCAGCTTGATGCTACGGCCCCCTTGTAGCCGTTCTGGCAAGCGACAACCAAAGGCTTTGAAGGAGACAATTCGGAAACTCGCGATGCAAGCTGAGCAAGCGGGATATTCTTCGACCCGGGAATCTCGGTCAATTTCCATTCGTCGGTTGAGCGGACGTCAAGGATTTCAGGCTTCCCACCCCGGCAAAGAGTGGACTTCAGGTCAAAGACCCTCAACTGAGTAAGTCTGTGCAAATCCGTGAGACGACTGGCTTCAATAAAACCTCCTACCTTGGCAAACCCAGCGCGAGACATTTTGAGATATGCGTGATGTGCTTGCTTCGCTTGATCGACGACGAGAAAAATCCGATCTTGCTTCGATAAGAAAAAACCAATACAAAGAACGAACTCTCGATCGGCCAAACCAACGTTTAGGCTTCCGGGGAAGTGCCCTTCTGCGAAGTCAACGCCATGCCGTAAATCGACCACCGCCGCCCTAGCTGCGGACTCGGCTTTCAAATCGTCTTCCGTTATCCGCGCAAGCCTCGGAAAATGATACCGCAAAGCGGCCTGAGCTAGTTTCCTTATCTGAAATCTTTTCAAAAACATCTGGCCGGTCTCCTTCATTTCGATTGAGCTGTAACACGATCTAGTGAGTTTGACCACTATCTAGGCCCTACCCGTTCGGGTGAGTTTACACGGAACCTAAGGGTGCCGAGCCAGCCGGCAGGCAAGAGTCTACGCTTCGCACACCGGCTCTATTGCTTAGTGACGTCTGAGATTTTTTCCGAGCACCGGTCGATAAAGGTACTGAATTTCTCTGCTTCATCCGGTTTGATCTTGCCGGGGATCTCAGCGGCCTGAGCCTGCAACTCTCCAGTCCTCGCCTGGAGGGCCTGCAACTTCGAATTGTCTCCGGTCTTCGCTGCCTTGTAGGCATCCACGTAGTCGATCACAAACTGCGCATACGACTTCACGAAAATGTTTAGATCCGGATCACTGAAGGTCGGTATATCATCGGCAAACAAACGGTCGCCAAACGTGAGGACGAGGAAAAGGAGTACACATCCTGTTTTGAGAGCTGAACGAGTTTTCATACTAGTTGAAATGATTTGAGATCGGCCTCACCCCTGGTATCGGGCGTCCGTCGCCCGTCAATCGGGTGAATGTCCCGTCGGCTTCCGTCTACCGGAGGTACTCCAGGGCGTCAAACCCATTTTCAGCGAGGGTCAGTAAACACCGGATACGCAAAGTTTGGAATCCGCGCACGGTTCAGGGATGTTTTGCCTTCTATCTTTTCTATCCTCATGGACTTGCAAGCCCGGATCGCGCGGGAGCGCGTCCCTACCGCGTGCAATAGCGGATCACGTCCCTTTTCGCGTTCGAGGCGGATCAAGCAGTAGGGACCGCGCTCCTGCCCGATCCAGCGTTGTACGTCTCGACGCCGTTTTCGCTGCCGCCCCGTTCGTTTGGCGCTCACCGAGGGCAAAGCGGGATGCTTTGAGCATGCTTCTACGATGGAACTCAGCCTATTCAT
>DASZGG010000144.1:0-9421 GCA_035939025.1 Chthoniobacterales bacterium
GGCTTAACGCTCCCGCCGTATTGGATCCGAACCCGGTCAGCGGTAGCTCCATCGGCGAGCTCGGACAGAACGGAACGAATAAAGGCGTGCGCCTGTTCGGCCTGGGCCGGCGTGGCGGTTCGCCCGGTGCCAATGGCCCAGCAGGGTTCATAAGCCATAACGACTTCGTTAAAATCCTTTTGCGATACTCCCTCCAGGCCGCTGCGCACTTGCCTCTCCAAAACATGCTCCACCTGATTGCTGTCCCGTTCGTGAAGCGTTTCACCGACACAAAAAATGGGGCGAAGACCAGCATCCAGTGCCGCTCGCACCTTTCGGTTAACGATCTCGTCTGTTTCACCGAACAATGCCCGTCGTTCGCTATGTCCCAGGATTACATATTTAACATAGAGCGCCCGGAGCATTGCCGCGCTGATTTCACCGGTGAATGCGCCATTCTTTTCCCAGTGCATATTCTGGGCACCGATTCGCAGCGCCTGGGTCTTCTCAGATGCTGAAACCAACGCGGGAATCGCGGTGAACGGAGGGATGATCACTACCTCGACGTCGTTCACGTCTCCGATCTCTGTGAGAAATGATTGCAAGTAGGACTCAGCCTCACTGTGGGTAAGGTTCATTTTCCAGTTGGCTGCCAAAATCTTCTTACGCATGATTATTTATCTGTGAGCGCGGCGACACCCGGCAGTTCTTTACCCTCTAAAAGTTCCAGCGAAGCGCCCCCTCCGGTGGAGATGAATGTCATCTTATCCGCATAACCGAATTGGTTCACCGCCGTCACAGAATCTCCGCCACCAATGATTGTCTTTGCGTCGGACTCCGCAAGAGCTGCAGCGATTTCTCTCGTACCATTCGCGAAATCCGGGATCTCAAAGACACCAACCGGTCCGTTCCACAAGACTGTTTTTGCTCGTGCAATCTCCGTCTTGAAAAGAGCGATCGTCTCTTGGCCGATATCAACCGCTTGCCAGCCTTCAGAGATTCCTTGGGATCGGGACAGCAGGGGCGTGTTCCTGGAGTTTGCACCGGCTTTAAACTCATCCGTCTCAATGCAGTCGATCGGAACGAGGAATTTTATTCTCTTCTCTTTAGCCAGCTCCAAAAGCTCCTCTGCTAAATGTACCTTGTCCGCTTCGATTCGACTCGCGCCGGTCGGAATACCCATCGCCTTAAAAAAGGTGTGAGCCATCGCACCTCCAATCAGGAAAACGTCCGCCTTCTCCATGAGCGCCTTAATCACACCGATCTTATCGGAAACTTTTGCTCCGCCCAGGATAACGAGGAACGGCCGGTCGGGGTGCGCCAGCTCATCCTTCAAATATTGAAGTTCTCGCTCCATCAAAAGACCCATAGCCGCCTGCGGCATGTATTTAGCGACTCCGGCGGTGCTTGCATGTGCACGGTGAGCGGCGCCGAAAGCGTCATTTACGTAAACGTCACCTAATTTTGCGAGCGCCTGCGCAAAGCCGTTTTCGTTAGCTTCTTCCTCCTTAAAGAACCGCACATTTTCAACGAGCAACACGCCGCCGTCGGGTAAAGCCTTAGAGGCTGCTTCCACGTTCGGCCCAATCACCTCCGCAGAAAACTGCACCGGAGGCGGAATCATCTGCGTCAGGTGGTCCGCCACCGGTTTCAGGGAATATTTAGGATTTGGCTGCCCCTTCGGACGACCGAAGTGCGCGAGCAAAATCACTTTCGCTCCTTTTTTCCGCAACAGCTCGATTGTGGGAAGGCTTTCCCGGATGCGAGTGTCGTCCGTAATTCGAACTTTTCCGTCGATTTCTTCCGTCGGCACGTTGAAGTCGACACGCACCAGAACACGTCGACCTCTCACTTCAAGGTCGCGAACTGATAGTTTCGCCATAGGGATTCGTTACAGGATGTGCTTCAGAAGATCAATGCACCGATTCGAATAGCCCCATTCGTTGTCGTACCAGCTGATCAATTTGAAAAATCGACTGTTAAGTTCCATGCCGGAGCCGGAATCGAAGATACTCGAGTGCGCGTCGTGCAAGAAATCGGTTGAGACCACTTCGTCTTCCGTATAAGCCAGCACGCCCTTCAGATAGGTCTCGCTGGCCTGTTTCATCGCGGCACTGATGTCCTTGTAACTCGTCTCCTTAACAGTCCGAACTGTGAGATCGACCACCGAAACTGCAGGGGTAGGCACTCTAAACGACATACCTGACAGCTTCCCTTTAACCTCGGGACATACCAGGCCTACCGCCTTCGCAGCGCCCGTCGTCGACGGAATCAGATTAATCGCAGCGGCACGGCCTCCTTTCCAGTCTTTTCGAGAGGGCCCGTCCACCGTCTTCTGCGTAGCGGTGTAACTGTGCACCGTCGTCATCAAACCTTCTTCGATTCCGAAGCCCTCCTTCAACAGGACGTAGACTACCGGTGCGAGGCAGTTCGTTGTACAGCTCGCATTCGAGATGATCCGATGTTTCGCGGCGTCATACTTTTCATGGTTTACGCCGATGCAAACTGTGATGTCTTCGCCCTTCGCAGGAGCCGTAATCAACACCCTTTTTGCGCCCGCTTCGAGGTGACCTTTCGCTTTGTCCGCCGACGTAAACAATCCAGTCGACTCGATTACGATTTCGCAACCGAGCTTCGCCCAGGGCAGCTCCGAGGGCCCTTCTTTCACCGCCAGACACCGGATTCTGTGTCCGTTTACGACCAATGTGTCGTCGCTCTCGAGCTTCGGATTCGATTTTTCGCTGGACACCTCGCCGTTGAAACGGCCCTGCGTCGAATCGTATTTGAGCAGGTAGGCAAGATTATCTGCGGGAACCAAGTCGTTCAACGCAACCACGTCAATCTCCGTACCAAGCAACCCCTGTTCGACAAGTGCCCGAAAAACAAGCCGCCCGATTCGCCCAAAGCCGTTAATTCCAATTTTCGTCATGTTGATTATCCCCAACAAGTTTAAGTTTGAAAAACACAGCCAATTAATCGGGCTTGCGATTCACCGTCAACCAGAGAATCGCCGACCGAGAACGAACGTCGGCTTAAGCTTTAGACTTCAAAGGATGCCAACCCTCTACGGCCTTTCCCTCACCCGTGCGTCCTGCTCCGCAACGGTAGGGTTCCGCGCTCCCGCGTGACACCGGCACCGTTCAATTGAAGAATCCTGGATCGTGCTCAACGCCGGTCGCGCGGGACCACGCGCCTACGCCGGTGCTTCGGTCAAACCGCCTACGCCTTCGGGTTCGGGACGAGTCGCCTCATGGGGGGGCTGTTCATCTCGTTTCACGGGCGAAGTCGGAGGCGGTGGATTGACGAGTCTGCCGTTATTGAGAATTTCGCGGATCTGGCTACCATCGAGGGTTTCGTACTCAAGGAGCGCCTTGGCGATTGCCACGAGCGTTTCCTTGCGCTGGGTTAGGACTTTCATGGCTCGCTGGTAGGAATCATCACAAAGCCTTTTTACTTCGCGATCAATCTCCTGAGCTGTCGCTTCGCTATAGGCACGCGATCGGGAGATATCTCTGCCAAGGAAAACATAGTCTTCATGTTCTCCATACTCCACCATGCCAAGCCGCTCGCTCATGCCCCACTCACACACCATCTTGCGCGCAATACCGGTCGCCATGCGAATGTCCCCGGTCGCACCATTCGTTACGTCTCCAAAGACGATTTCTTCCGCCACTCGACCACCCATAATGACTACAAGGCGATCTAGAAGTTCGTTCTTGCGATTGGTGTACTTATCCTCCACGGGCAGATACATGGTAGAACCCAAGGACGGGCCGCGCGGGATAATCGTCACTTTGTGGAGCGGATCTGTATACTCCAGCACCTCGCATAACAGAGCGTGACCAGCCTCGTGGTATGCAGTGTTTTCTTTCTCTTTCTCGCTGATCGCGAGGCTACGACGCTCTTTACCCCATCGAACCTTGTCGCGGGCCTCTTCCATCTCGGCCATCGTAATCGCCTTCAGCCCGCGTCGGGCAGCCAACAGCGCGGCTTCGTTAATGACATTTGCCAGTTCAGCGCCGGAATATCCGGGCGTACCTCGCGCCACAACTCCCAAATCAACCCCCTCCGCAAGCTTCACCCGCTTCGCATGTACCCGCAAAATCTCCTCGCGTCCCTTAACATCAGGAAGGTTGACCGTGATCTGACGGTCGAACCGGCCAGGCCGCAGAAGAGCTGGATCCAATACATCCGGCCGATTCGTCGCCGCGATAATGATCACACCTTCCTGCGTATCGAAGCCATCCATCTCAACCAGCAGCGCATTCAGGGTCTGCTCTCGCTCGTCGTGGCCACCGCCGAGACCATGCCCGCGGTGCCGCCCCACCGCATCGATTTCGTCAATGAAGATTATACAAGGCGCAGATTTCTTACCTTGCTCAAACATATCTCGAACTCTTGAGGCTCCCACTCCGACGAACATCTCGACAAAATCCGAGCCGCTGATGCTGAAGAATGGCACGTCCGCCTCACCGGCAATCGCGCGTGCCAGAAGCGTTTTACCAGTTCCTGGAGGACCCACCATGAGCACTCCTTTTGGAATCCGCCCACCCAGTTTCTGGAACTTTTTCGGATCCTTCAGAAAATCCACGATCTCCTGAACCTCCTCTTTGGCCTCTTCGACACCGGCGACGTCTTTGAACGTCACACGATTTCGATCGCGGGCTAGCATTCGAGCCTTGCTCTTTCCAAAATTGAGGGCGCCCTTCCCGGCGTTCCGAATCTGTTGCCGGAAAAAGAAGTACAGAATCAGGAAAAACAAGGCGATGGGCAGAAACTGGAGAATGGCCGACAGCATGACATCGGAATCGGCCTTGATATCGACCTTATAGCCACGATTCTCGAGTTCCGATTTCAAGTCTTTGTTGTACTCCATGAATACCGTCGTCTTGAAGTGGTCCGGAGCGCCGGTCACCGTAGACGGCTTTTTGCCCTTTTCGTACGCACCACGTAGGACCTGGGTCGACCGCCCTTCAGTCACAATCAACTGGAGCGGTTCCTCCTTGCTGATGCGACCTTCATCGAGGTACTTCTCAAAGTCTGTAAAATTGATTTCTTCTACGTTTCCGTAGTTACCGTTGCGTGAAAACAAAAACCCGCCTAACAGAGCTATTGCGCACGCAAACAGGAGAATGCCACGCCAATTGAAGTTGTTGTCGTTCCCGAAATTTCGAGAGTTCTTGTCCTTAGAGGATCTGGGATCTAATTGTGCCATACACTGAACAACTTCCCCATCCTAGCACATAGACACCTGCGTGCAAAGGATGCAATGCCGAGAATCGGGTCGGTAAGGCGGCAGGGATGGCTGGAGATGGCTGCATTTATCGCTTGAAACGCAAAGACGACTATTGCAGAGAGACGTGTCGCCTGCCCGGAAAACCTTCGAGGCGGCACCACTCCTTTTGGCCACCAGCCACTGACCACTAGCCACCACACCTTTAGTTCGACGCGTACTTCACGCTGCAACCGTAGGGTCGTGTCGCGGTGGTCGGAACCGTTTTCCCGGTCATCACCGCATCAAGCGCGGTCTTCACGTAGTTAGTGGCTGTTTTGACGTCGGCCAGATCGGTACTCCGCTTGTTATCAATAGCCCCTTCGTAGACGAGCGTCCCGTTCGGGTCGATGATGTACATGTCCGGCGTGGTCTTGGCACCATAGAGGCGTCCTACTTTGCCGTCCGGATCCAGCAATAGTGCCGTTCGAGCAGCTCCGTCATCGGAAGCAATCTGATTCAGCTTTTCCGCTGGATAATTCCCTTCCTCGCCCGGAGCGGAAGAATCAATCGAGAGCCAAACCACACCCTTCGCGGTGTACGCCTTTTGAAGGGACTGCATATTTCCGGATTTGTAGTGTTTCCCAACGAACGGGCAATCCGGCTGATACCATTCCAACACCACAAACTTCCCCTTGAAATCTGCCAGACTGCGCGTCTTCCCATTTGTGTCCGGCAAAGTAAAGTTTGGGGCGGGTTTTCCAACTTCTATCTCCGCGAGGCTCAAACCGGCTGTCGCAGCAAGCAGCCCACAAGTGATTAGTAACGTCTTTATCATGTTGTTCTTTCTTCCTTACGCTCTATTCTTCCTTACGGTTACAAAAATTAGTCCCCGGCCCGGTCAAGTTTTGTTCAATGCGTCCAGGACCGTTTGAGATGTGATCAGCTCGGGCAAAAGCACCGGTTGTGTGTCTTTGCCCCCGCCGGGATAAACCAGATACATCGGTACCCCTGCTCTCCCGTGTTGCTTCAAGATCTCCGTTATTTCCGGATCACCTTTCGTCCAGTCCGCCTTCAGCATCACCACGTTGCGTTTCGAAAATTCTTGTCTGACCTTCGAGGTATCAATGGCGAAGCGCTCGTTCGTTTTACAAGTGATACACCAGTCCGCGGTAAAGTCTATGAACACCGGTCTGCCGGTTGCCAGCGCATTGTCCAGCTTTGCCTGGCTGAATTGCTGCCAAACCAGCCGGCTCGGCTTGGTGACAAATCCGTATACGCTGGCAGCGAGCAATAATACACACAACATTGAGGTGGCCGCGAGAACACGCGAACGCCACGAGGATACCGGGGTCCAGAATGATCCCTTGATCCACGCCAGAATCGCTATCAGCAGAAGGAGCGCCCCTAATCGAACGATCGCGTCTGCACCTCGCATCTGGCCGAGGATCCACACCAACCAAAGCAGGGTGCCTGCAAGCAGGAAACCCATGCATTGCTTAAGTCGCAGCATCCAGGCGCCGGGCTTCGGCAAATAACGCAGCCATTTCGGGTTAACCGCCAGCAACAGATAAGGTAACGCCATGCCAAGCCCAATAAAAAGGAATATCAGAAAGGTAGCCCAACCAGGCTGGGCAAAGGCAAAAGCCGACGCGGTTCCAAGAAATGGGGCCGTGCATGGAGTAGCAAGAATCGTTGCGAACACGCCTTGGAAAAACGCCCCGCCATAGCCCTGCCCACCCGCAAGCTTAGCAAGACCCTGGGTCGCCTGAGCCGACACCGACAGCTCGTAAACGCCAAAAAGGTTCAGTGCGAAAGCAAAGACCAAACAGGAAATAAATACGATAAATCGATAATCCTGAAATTGGAATCCCCAGCCGACTTGCGCTCCTGCAGTTCTCAGCAGGATGACAATCACCGCCAATACGGCAAAGCAGCTAATGATCCCAAGCGAAAACGCCATCGAGAGCCAAAACGCTTTTTCTGCCCGTTCACCTGCTTCACTGACGAACCCGAAGATCTTGAGCGAAATAACCGGCAGTACACACGGCATCACATTCAGGATAAGACCACCAAGCATAGCAAATCCCAGGGCTTGCAAAATGCCGCCGAGGCTTATCGCTGACGTAGACCCTCCGGGGTGGAATGCGGTCACAGTCGAGCGGCCGTTAACCTCATATCCTTGTCTGCTCTCTCCCGAACTCACAACAACAAGAACACCGTCCATTCGACTGATTGGCTTGGTCTCGGTATCAATTGCAAGCGTCAGCTTGTTTCCGTCTCGCACGACGTGACCAATCACTGCGTCTGCGGGTGGATTTGGGAAAAAATCTAGCGAAGCGCCATTTGGGGCCCACGGGACCTCTATCTCGAGGTTCTTACCAATGCGGTTGAAGCCAATCGGATTTATCAGATCTTTGGGCACCTTGGAAGCATAGTTCTCGAAGATCTTAGCCGAGTCGGACGCGGTGTTTGCACCACTGTTCAAAGTAAGAGAGAGCTGCGCACGCCCGGGGACACACAGACTCTGACAAACCAGCCAGTCCGATTTTGCCTGGATAGTAATCGGTCCAGGCGGCAAAGTAGCTGGAGCCTCAACGTCGGCAAACAGCAGAACCTCCGAGGTGTAGGCAAACACCTCCAAATCGCCCGGCTCTTTTTCCCGCAGGGGCAGCGGCCACTGCAAATCCCGGATCGTAAAGCCTTCGGGAAGTTGCCATTCGATCTTTGTCGGTATGCCCGAATCCCCCGGATATTTCCAATAAATGTGCCACCCAGGCTCAATGCGATAAAGCACTCCGAGCCGGAACCGCTGACCCGGTTGGATTGAACTCACGTCAGCCACGAGTGTGGCTTTGACGAGTTCTTTCCCATTGTATTGCTGAGCCTCAGCCAGCGCCGCCCAGAAAAACGTGACGCCGGCGATTAAACCTACAAGAGTCCGGGACAGCAATTCTCTCATGACAATCTTCTCTTAGAACCTATCCACATGATCTCCAACGATTGAGAGTGCGGAACCACTCGCCATCTTCCAAACATTTATCACAAATCTTGATGGTAAGCGAAAACTGGAGCTTAAGCGACGGCTCCAGCCTTCGCTCTCAAAACTGCGTCAGGTCTACTGGGCAAAAGCCGCACATAGGAGACTGGGAGGCAAAAGCTGGAGCTTTCGCTTACAATGCAGGACGCTTGCGGCGGGTTGCACAGTGCATGTCTGAACCGCTGTTTAGGCGGGTATTCGCGATTTCTAACTTCCTGATTACGAAATGCTTATATCAATGAGCCGAGCATGGCATGCTTTAAGCCCCTTCTCCCAGGAGAACATGTTTTCATGGGCCATAACCATCCTCATTCTGGCTGTCATGGCGGCTGTGCTGGTAATCTGGGGGTTCACGGGATTGCCGAAATGGCTAGTGAGAGGATTATGTCTGCTCTTAATTATCCTGTTCATCATAGCGGTTGTGTTGGCATGAAACGGAGCCTGCTAACGAAGCTTTCCCGTAACCGGTCAAAAAGGAAGAACTGGCCACTCGGTCGGTTCTTCTACGTGAGTCGGGATTTTCCAGATCTAGGCTCGCCGTTCAGTCTTAAGGAGATCTCGGATTTCGGTTAGCAATTTTTCTTCACCCGAAGGCCCTGGGGCAGCCGCCGGCTTCTTGAAGCGATTCACTTGTCTAATCACGATGAAGAGACAGAAAGCGATGATCAGGAATTCGATAACAGTATTGACGAACAGGCCATATGCGAAAACAGGGATGCCTTTGTCGGCAGCCTCCTTCACTGAGGCCGCATGCTGCCCGTTTAGCACAATAAACAGGTTGGAAAAATCGACCCTCCCAACCAGTAAGCCGATGATCGGCATGAAAATGTTGTTTACCAGCGAGGTAACAATCTTGCCAAAAGCGGAACCGATAATGACGCCGACCGCCAGGTCGATCACGTTCCCTTTGAGAGTGAATTCCTTGAATTCTTGAAGCATTGACATGGAGAATACAATTTTGGGTTTTGAGTTTTGGATTTTGGGTTTTTAGGTGAGACCAACTGCGCCGGCCAGCGAATGAACACTCAAAACTCCAAACTCCAAACTCAAAACTCAAGACTGGCACCCAACCGGCAGACCTGCTCGATGGCGCCCGACGAATTGTCTCATCTGATCACGCTCACGCGCAATTCGGACGAAGCGGCTGCGAAAAAGCTCGTTGAGCACCTCTATCCCGCGGTGATCAGGAT
>DASZGG010000145.1:0-5005 GCA_035939025.1 Chthoniobacterales bacterium
AAAAGGATTCGAATTACTGGCTGGATGATCATTTCGCAGGTTTATCCTTCTCTTTTTAGGTGGGCGGGGAATTCCTGCTCGCCCCAGATTGGCAGCACCGCGCCTTCCGAGCCGGTAGCACCACCGGCAATATGGGGAAGAGCCAATGTATTAACAGAGATTGCGCGGTTTAGACCAGCGAGAAAAGAGGCTGACGCATACCGCCTTTATCGGCCTAAAGTGCCTTACAATCCAGCACCGTTCCAAGCAAATAGTGCCAGGATTGTACCTGCTGCGGCTGCTACACCCACTGTCAGTTGCAGCGCGAACACTGCGGCAGGTTTCACTGTGCTCCATGCGAGTTCGAGAAGTTGGAAAGACCGTTGAACGCTTGCGGAATAAAGTCCGGAAATGAGCGATCCCTGGACTTATTTCGATTACACGTTTAAAAGCGCACGCGCAATCCTCTCCGGGTCACTCAGTGTCGATGAACCACCAACGTCGTGGATGGTCGAGATGATACCGTTCGAATCCCACTATTATTCAGCATTTCCCCTTGGCAGCGTGCTGACGCTGGTTCCCGTCGCTTTTTTGGAAAAAATTCACGCCAACATGTTCAACCGTAAATTGTAACCCGTACTGGAATGGGACCGGCAGGTATCCGAGCATTGCGTTTGCGCCTTATGCCGTCTTCCTTGATGGAGCGGTTATCTTTTCGGACAAGGGCCGGATGTATTGTTGAAATGCCACCCAGTCAGTGCGGGTCTTGTCCCATTCCTGGATAGCGAGACCATAGGACTCGAAGAACTCGCGTATCTGCGCGGAATTCCAATTAAGGATGTCTTCAAATATCGGTACCAGCACACTTAACGCGCTATCGCTTAGTACCGTCCGTCGAGCAATGCGCCCTAGATACTTCGCCTCCGAAACTGCGATCGTATAACCCTCGCGGCTATTCACATGGAGCATCACGAACAGGTCTGAACTGCCGTCGCCCATGTAGATTGTATGGTCCGGCGCAGTCTGCAGCCTGGTTTCCAGCTCCTGGAGGACGGCAATTTTGCCATAGCCCGCTGAAACTCTTTTAATTGCAGAGATTTCGCCGGTTACGTCGTCGTATTCCAACTGAGTACCGAAAATGTGATCAGCTGGAACGATTCCTTGCAGAGCCGACTGAACGACATCCTGGGGCGAAGCCGAAATCACATAAAACTGGAAATTATATCGATCAAGCCCCTTTTGTAAGAGGTCTGGCAGGAGGTCGACGTTATTTTTCAGGCGGACGTGCTTCCCAGCCTCGATCAGATCTTCTCTGCGCACGCTCCGGAATTCCGGGTCGTGCCTCAAAAGGTAAGCAAGTTCAGCCCCTTGTTGAACGAGATTGGCTTTAGCCAGTCCGCTCACCTTTTCGTCGAACCCGGAGATGCCCAGGATTTCACTCAGAACCCGGCCCGAATCGTTGAAGCTCAATGTCTGGTCGAAGTCGCTTGCCACGACGTAACGCTGCGTATTTGTGGAACCGTTTGCCATAAGTCCTCTTTCGTGTTGCTGAACGCCACAATGGATATTACAGGATAGAGCTTTGGTCCAATGACTTTTGGATTCTTCGCAGTGAATTCAGGTCAATAAATCTCTATAACAGCTTGCTAAAGAAGCGATTATCTTGCTATATCAGGTTTTTGATATGTCTTACTCAAATACCGCTTTGAAGCTTCCCAAATATCAGCACGTCCTCGAAAGCATCAAGAATGATATCCTCGGCGGTCGATATCAACCGGGCCAGAAGCTTCCGAGTGAAGCCGCCTTTGTAAAGCGGTTTGGAACGTCGAGGATCACGATTGGGCGCGCTCTTCGCGAATTGCGGCAGGTCGGGTTGGTTAAAAGCCACGCAGGGTCAGGTAACTTTGTCAGCACCGCGAACTCCAGTGATGAGGGACTGTTGTTCGGATTGTTGATTCCGAACCTTGGGGATACCGAGATATTTGGTCCGATCTGCCAGGGAATGTCAGAGGCTCCACAGGCGCGCAAGAATGCTCTTCTTTGGGGTAATAGTGTGTCAGACGCCAGGACGAAAGACGAGCAAGCGTTGCAGCTCTGCCAACAATACATCTCCAAAAAGGTTGCTGGCGTTTTCTTTGCTCCCCTGGAGCGGATTACCGGAAGCGATCAAGCCAACCATCGTGTGATTTCGGAGCTGGAGCGAGCCCGCATCCCGGTCGTGTTGCTCGATCGTTGTATCTTGCCCTATCCGAGGCGCACCGCTCACGACTTGATCGCAATCGATCACCGTCGGGCCGGATACATCGTCACAGAACACCTTCTCAAGCTTGGCTGCCGGCGCATCGCCTTTGTCGCTTATTCGAAATCTGCAGCGACCGTCTCAGCGCGCATTGACGGCTACCTCCACGCCCTTTTTGCCTCTGGCGCCCCCGCGGAAATGAATTGGATTAAACATCTAAACAGCGAGCTTGAGAGTGAAGTGCGACAGGTGATGGAAACCCTAAAACCCGAGGCGATCGTTTGCGCGAATGATCGGATTGCAGCCCACCTGATGCATAGCCTGATCCGCCTGAATTATCGGATCCCGGATGATATCCGGATCGTTGGAATCGATGATGTCGAATACGCGAATCTCTTGCCTATTCCATTAACAACCGTTCACCAACCGTGCCGGGAGATCGGGGTGGCGGCCATGGCGGCAATGCTCGAAAGGGTGACAAACCCGGATATGCCCGTTCGAGATATTCTGCTGGACTGTAAATTAGTCGTACGCGATTCGTGCGGAGCTAACATGTCGTCCGAGACTAACAGAGCATAACCCAACAAGGAAAAACCAATCGGGACCGTGGTTTCGCGAGACGGTTTAACAGGATATGAAGCACCCGACAATCGCTGTTCTAGTAGTTGCCCTCTTGGGAGTGGCAGTTCTGGGAGATGTATCCGCTCAAAATGGTTCGAGCCTAATTGTAGCGGGCCAGAGCATCGGGCAAACGCACCTCGGCAGGTTCGGTGCGACTTATCTGGCCAAGCTCCCAAAGCCGGACGCCGATGACAGTGGCATGGGAAAATACCGATCAGTCTGGCTCTCTAAAAATCAAGCTGGGAAAGAGACGCTGTATATTTTCTCGGTTGCCAATGACCCGCGGGATATCCAACCCCGTAATGGCGTCAGTATTCGGCTGATCCGCGTCACCTCTCCCTGGTACCACACAGCCAATAGCATCTCGACGGGCAACGCCCTTCCGCAAATCCTTCGTAGTTTCCCGGGCGCACGCGCCACCGACCAGGGCCAGACCCTATACGATGACGCCGAGGAAGGGATCATCTTTGAGTTTGCTGGACGCGCAACTGCCGGTGCGCCATGCATCGCGATCATGGTTCATCCTCCTGGCGAAGCGAATTTGACGACCGCGAAGGATGTCAACGACATCCTACGCGCCAATGGCATCCAACCTTAGCTTCTAGCTTTTCATAATTGCCATTCATGAGAGACAGGGGATTGACGAGCAGGTCCGGCGCGCAGCTTATGAGATCATCGCCGGTAAAGGCGCAACTTATTATGGCATCGGCAGCGCCGTGGCACGTCTCGCTGAAGTGCTGCTGTATGATCAGCGAGCAGTGTTAACGATTTGCAGCCGAATCCAGGGCTTGTCAGGCTGCGAAGGCGTGACTCTGGGCCTGCCGCATCTCGTGGGCGCCCAAGGCGCGTTAAGCACTATTCCGTTGCGCTTGGACACCCATGAGCAACTCGGCCTTCAACGGTGCGCTTCCATTCTCCGTGATGCCATTGAGTCTCTGAAGCTCAGGTAATCGGATCCTCCGACCTTCGGCTTAGCCTGCATCGCCGACAAATCCTTAAAGATTTGTCGGCGATGAAGGTCGTGGCAGCAGCTGAAAAACTCTCAATACCGTACTGAATACGTTTCACTTTCCTAACTGGCAAATTGCCCTGAAAATGGCGCTGGAGCTCGACCGTATCAGTTCAAAGACAAATCAGCAATTCACGACTATTTTGGGTGATTAACCGGCCTGTTCAAGAACCTGAACTATTCTGGAGAGGAGACCGCGCAGTACAAAAAATTCCTCAGCAAGATTCAAGAACTCGCAGATTCCACTGTCAACCATAACGTCAAGTCCTAATAACATGAAAAAAAGCGAAATCTTCGACAGGTCACATAAGTTCGCCGAGCCTTACTGCGTCACCAATGGCAAAGGGTTCCGGCTCAAGGATGTCGATCCTGCCGATACGGGCAACGTTACCTCCGAAGACAAACCGCGCGCCAAGGAATTGCTGGAAACTGGCGTTCAAGCACTTGCCGAATTACAGGACGTGCTTTACGCGCAGGACCGGTGGTCGGTGCTGCTGATCTTTCAGGCGATGGACGCCGCGGGAAAAGATGGCGCGATCAAGCACGTTATGTCCGGCGTTAATCCACAAGGCTGCCAAGTCTTTTCGTTTAAGAGCCCATCGGCAGAAGACATCAATCACGACTATCTCTGGCGGTGCATGAAATGTCTGCCGGAACGTGGGCGAATCGGCATTTTCAACCGCAGCTATTACGAAGAAACGCTGGTCGTTCGCGTCCATCCCGAGTTGCTGGCGAAACAGAAGATCCCGCAGCAACTCCTCACCAAGGACATCTGGGAGGAGCGCTATCACGACATCCGGCACTTTGAGCGCTACCTCACTCGCAACGGAGTCGTTATTCGGAAGTTTTTTCTGTACGTCTCAGCAGAGGAACAGAAGAAACGTTTCCTTGAGCGTCTCGATAATCCAGCGAAGAACTGGAAGTTCTCGTCTGGGGATTCGCGCGAGCGCGGTTTTTGGAAGGAATACATGGAAGCCTACGAGGATATGATCTGCAACACGGCGACCGATTACGCGCCGTGGTATGTGGTACCCGCAGACAACAAGTGGTTTACCCGGGTCGTCGTCGCCGCGGCTGTCATCGACGCGATCTCATCACTGGACCTGCAGTATCCCGAAGTCACTGAAGAACAGCGCAAGGAACTCGCTGCGGCGAAG
>DASZGG010000146.1:0-4159 GCA_035939025.1 Chthoniobacterales bacterium
GAGATTTTGGGTTGCAGTTGGAACAGTTCGACGAAAACGTCCCGGATCTTGCGGGCCTCAGCCGAAGCTTGATCGGAAGCGGAATGGAGTTCTCGAGCCGGCCAGGAGGTAATCTCGTCGAATAACGCCTTACCGGTCAGAACAATGAGCAAGAGGACCAGGAGAAGAACAGCGGGCCATAGATACTTTCTCCGGTCCATCACTATAAAAAATACAGCCCCCCGCATCCGCTGGATGCGAAGGGCTGCTGTTCCCCCCAGAACAATCCGTAAAAATTAACGACGTATATGATTCCCTAATCTGACGGTAAATTCAAATAAAAATTTCAAAGAATTTACCGGTCAGTCAACTTTCCCTGTGCAATGCCCTTTCCATTGTCTGTAATTCTGTGAAGTGTATCGCCATGCGTCCCTGACCAGCGAGCACCGATTTTATGTTGAAATAGGTACCATTCGAGGCCCCATTTGCAAAAACTATCTGGTGCACCGTCTTGCATACTTTGTGATCAATGCGGGCTTATTGGGCGTGATTTTTGCGGGGCAGACCTGATAGACCCAGGTAAGCAAATGCAGACAATCGTTATTGGCCATAGAAATCCCGACATGGATTCAATCTGTTCGGCAATCGCCTACGCCGAACTGAAGCGCAAACTGGGAGTACCTGAAGTCGTCGCGGCCCGCGCCGGGAATACGAACGAGCGGATTGACCTGGTGTTGCAAAAGTTCGGAGTGCCCGCTCCAGAGTTCATGAGTGACGTCTCGCCAACGGTAAGCGACGTCATGGATACCGAGATCATCTCCTTGGATCACCATTCTTCGATCTATCAAGCGATGAACTCTATTGAGCAAAAGAGCATCCGCGGTTTGCCGGTCGTTGACGCGGACAACCGTTGCCTTGGGTTGCTCTCCGGCTGGGAGGTCAGCCAGTACCTCTTTCCGCGCCGTGAGGAAGCGCCAACTTCGAGAGAAGTCTTCGGATCAATTTCGGACATCGTCCAATCGTTTGACGGCCATTTTCTAATCGGGGCGTCCAACGAAAGCCCGCAAAAGGTGGTCTTAATGGTAGCGGCGATGAGCCAGGCCTCATTCAGCGAACGACTCCGACGGATTGAGCCGGAGCACGTGATGGTTTTTGTTGGGGATCGAGAGGACATTCAGCTGTATGCAACTAAGGCCAAAGTTCTCGCCGTGGTGATCACCGGCGGAATGGAACTTTCAGCCAAGGTTGCCGCGGCGGCGAAAGACAGTGGAGTCAGTCTTTTGTCAAGCCGGTATGATACTGCGACCACGGTATTGCTAGCTCGCGGCGCGGCAAAAATCGATTCCATGATCGATCCGCAGTTTACGAGTTTGTCACCCGAAACCTCCTTGAGGTCCGCTCGCCATGTGGTCGCCGCGTCTTCGGAATATGTTTTCCCGATTTTGGACGGCGACAAACGTTTGGTCGGCATCCTTACAAAGAGCGATTTTATCAAACCGATCCCGCGACAGCTGATTCTCGTGGATCACAACGAGCTCGGGCAAGCCGTTAAAGGAGCAGGGGATCTCCAGATCATCGAGGTGCTCGACCATCACCGGTTGGCAAGCTTTAACACTGATATCCCGATTCTTTTCTGGAATAATCCGGTCGGCTCGACCAGTACGTTGGTAGCGTTGTCCTACAATCAGCACGGAATCGAGATCGAGCGCTCGATAGCCGGGCTCTTAATGGCCGGACTTATCTCTGACACGCTCAATCTTACTTCGCCGACGGCAACTCCAATCGACGCCAAGGTCCTCGGAAATCTCAGCAAAATAGCCGGTATTGAACCGGCCAACCTCGCCGAAAGCATCTTTGCGGTAGGTTCGCCGCTGCTAACCTTACGCCCCAACGAAGTCATCTTAGCCGATTGCAAAGATTATGAGGAAGAAGGCTACAGGTTCAGCGTATCCCAGATCGAAGAGTTGGGCTTCTCGCATTTTTATGAGAAACAGGACAAGCTGTTCGAGGAATTAGAGGCATATCGCGCAAAACAGGGAGAGTATTTTGCGGCGCTGCTGATTACAGACGTAAACACCCAGAACTCACTGCTCTTAATTTCAGCTCCTCCAGAGTTCCTGGACACCATCACTTACCCAAGGCGCGCGGCAAATCTCTTTGAGCTTAACAATGTGGTCTCGCGAAAGAAACAGCTTGTGCCATACCTATTAGATTGTCTTCATAAAATCCATGCGAGTATCTCCTGACTCGTGACCACGCGCACCGTACAAAGCTGGTTCTGGGTTTCGCCAGACGACCGGGGCAAACCGATAGCTTGGCAAGTATTGCTTCTGAATTGGGCGTTTGCGTTTCTGTTGCTGGCGCTGATCTGCTTTTTCTCGTTCAGCCAGCTTCGTTACAATTGGAATTGGCAAACAGTGGGAGGTTACAGCGGCTTTTTTTGGCGAGGTTGGTTGAATACTCTCAAAATATCCTCGCTCGCGCTGGTACTGAGCACTCTGATCGGCATGGTTGCAGCCTTGGCGAGGAGATCCGGCTTTCTCGCGTTACAGGCCGTAAGCCGGTTGTACGTGGAGCTTGTCCGGGGTACGCCATTGCTAGTGCAGATTTCTTTCGCTTTTTACGTGGTAGCGGATGCCTTGCACTTCCAAGACCGTTTTACGGTTGGGCTCTTCACATTGTCTCTATTCTCCGGGGCGTTCATCAGCGAGATCATTCGCGGCGGAATTGAGAGTGTCGGGACATCCCAACTGGAGTCTGCGCGAGCTATTGGCCTTACCAGATTCCAGACTTATAGGTATGTGATCCTTCCTCAGGCGATCCGGGTAATTCTGCCGGCGCTCGCCGGCATGTTCGCCAATCTGATTAAAGATTCGTCACTGCTGTCAGTCATTTCGATCGAGGAATTCACCTGGAACGCACAGCAGGTTTCCGCTTTGACGTACAGCAATTTTGAATGCTATATCCCGCTAGCTATAGGATATCTCGTCCTGACCTTGCCTATCACGCTGTGGACTCAGTGGCTCGAGAAACGCACTCGATATGAAACTTAGAGCCACGGATTTGTGCAAATCCTTTGGCCGTCAGACCGTGCTGCGGGATGTGAACCTGAATTTGGAGCAGGTTCACGCTCTGACATTGATTGGGCCTTCCGGTGGCGGCAAGTCAACGCTTCTGCGCATCATGGCCGGCCTTGAAAAACCGGATAGTGGAAGACTTCATCTCAATGACCGGGAGGTCATTTACCGGGAAAAGGAGTTGATGGTGCATCGACGATCGGTTGGCACGGTGTTTCAGGCATTTAATCTCTTCCCGCATTTGACTGCGCTGCAGAATATCACTCTTCCTCTGGAGAAGGTACATCACTACAAACCGCCTGACGCTCGTCAGGTCGCCGAGGAGATCCTCGAGCGTTTCCAATTATCGGAGCATTGCCACAAAGCGCCTGCTCAATTGTCCGGTGGCCAGCGACAGCGCGTCGCGATCGCGCGGGCGATTTCCATCAAACCGAAACTCCTGCTTTTTGACGAGCCGACTTCCGCCCTCGATCCGGAGATGACGGCCGAAGTGTTGGAAGTCATTGAAGAGCTAAGGAAGGAGGGACGAGATCTGGTTTTAGTAACCCATCAGATGGGTTTCGCTCATCGGATCGCCGATCAGATTGCGCTGTTGAGCGGGGGCCGAATTGCGGAGTGCGGTCCGCCCTCGCAGGTGCTGGACAATCCAGTATCGGATACAACGCGGGAGTTCCTGGCGAAGATTTTGAAGTATTGACGGGGGTCAGGAGTTCAGGAGTTCAGGAGTTCAGGAGTTCAGGAGTTCAGGAGTTCAGGAGTGGACCACTGCCGCCGAACCGTAGAATTCAAGGCTTAAATCGAATTTTTCGCGGTCCCTGCGCTGTTGAACTCCCTTCCATTCTGCAACTCCTGAACTCCTGCAACTCCTGACTCCTGTAGCCTGCATCGCCTTACAAATCTCTCAGGATTTGCGAGGCATACAGGCGAGCGCCTTCGACGGGTTCGGAAATTGAAAACCGGCGGCCGTCAACTCTCCCAAGATCTGCTTCACCGCACGGGGAATCCAGGTGCGGCGAGGTGATCCCCTGACCAAGCCTGAAATTCCGCTAGTCATAAGTCCATCATGGAGGACGTAGATTCCGCCGGCGCGGCGCTTCGCGTCT
>DASZGG010000147.1:0-3704 GCA_035939025.1 Chthoniobacterales bacterium
TTTGCGCTGCCATTTGCCGCGGGATCGATGATCGTCGCAGCACGCGGGTTCCCGAGCATCAGAATCGTTCTGCTTATACTTGTGGCCATGGTTTTCGCCAGGACTGCGGCGATGGCATTCAACCGGGTTGCAGACTGGGAGATTGACAAGGAAAACCCGCGTACTGCCGGGAGGCACAAGCTGGTTTCCAAGCGGGTGGGGTGGTCCCTGGTGTTTGTGCCCTCCGCTGGATTTATCCTCGTCAGCTGGTTGATTAACCCGCTCTGTTTCCTGCTCTCACCCGTGGCGTTGGCGATTGTTTTCTTTTACTCGCTGACTAAGCGGTTCACGTCGTTTACCCAATTTTATCTGGGGCTGGCTCTTGCGGTTTCACCGATAGGCGCCTGGCTTGCAGTCAAAGGTCAGTTCGCTTTACCTCCGCTCGTTTTGGCGCTGGGCGTGGTCTTCTGGCTGGTCGGATTTGATCTAATCTACGCGATCCAGGACTACGACTTCGATAAGCGCAAGGGGTTAGGATCAATGGTCGTTAAATACGGTATCCCGGGAAGCCTGCGATTGGCCCAGTTCATGCACGGAATTTTGCTCATTTGCCTGGTTCTGTTTGGCTTAGCGAGCGGTCTGGGTGCGATTTACTATGCGGCGCTTGTCCTGGTTTTGGGGGCTTTGATCTACGAACACCGGGCGGCGGCACAACTCGATCTCGCCGGCATCAACAAAGCTTTCTTTCAGAGTAACGCATTTGTGAGCCTGGTCTTCGTACTCGCGGTTGCGGCGGACGTCTTTACGTAGGCGTTTTCTGCGGCGAAGAGAGCCCGATTGTCCGGCAATTATTTTGTCCCGTTAGTCTGGTTGTCAAACATCGGCATTCTCGAGGACGAAGGACGACGACGAGCACGAGGACGAGTCCTCAATCATCCATCAATCCATCTTGATAGATCAATCTATTGTTTGCGGCAATCCCTCTCAGGTGCTACCGTTTTTGCTCCATCCCTATGCCAAGCCAACTCCAAAAAGCCGCCTCTTTCGACATCGTTCAAGCGCTGGAACAGCGGATTCTCATCCTGGACGGGGCCATGGGGACCATGGTGCAGCAGTTCAAGCTGCGGGAGGAGGATTATCGCGGCACCTTGCTCGCAGATCATCCCAGGAACCTGAAAAACAATAATGACATCCTCTGCCTTACGCGACCTGATGTCGTTTTCCAGATTCATCGCCAATACCTTGAAGCCGGCGCGGATATCATCGAGACGAATACCTTCAATGCCACGGTGATATCCCAAGCAGATTTCGGCCTGGAAGAATATGTCCCTGAGATTAACCGTGCAGCCGCGCAACTGGCCAGGAAAGCGGTCGACCAGGTGATGGCAGGTGACCCGAACTGGAAAAGGTACGTCGCCGGGTCGATCGGACCTTTAACTAGAACGCTTTCGATTTCGCGTGACGTGAACGATCCCGGCAAACGGGACGTGAGCTGGACGCAGGTCAAAAACGCTTATCAGGAACAGGTCGCGGCCCTCATAGAGGGCGGAGTCGATTTACTGCTGGTGGAGACGACATTCGATACGTTGAACCTGAAGGCTGCGTTATTCGCGATTGAGGAGCATTTCGAGCGGTTGGGGTATCGCCTCCCGGTAATGGCATCTGGAACGATCACGGATGCCAGCGGACGGACTTTGACGGGACAGACAACGGAAGCTTTCTGGATCTCGATCTCTCATGCTCCGCTTCTCAGCGTTGGGCTCAATTGCGCCCTTGGTCCGAAAGAACTCCGGCCCTATATAGAGGAGCTGGCGCGGATCGCTCCGATCTACGTCTCCTGCTACCCCAACGCCGGCTTGCCGGATCCTTTGTCGCCAACCGGGTTTCCCGAAACGCCTGATAGCCTTGCACCACAGCTTCTGGAATGGGCTGAACTTGGGTGGTTAAACATCGTTGGCGGCTGTTGCGGTACGACTCCAGCGCATATAGCTGCAATCGCCAGGCTGGTGAAAGGTCTGCCTCCGCGCAGGCTCCCAGATCTGCCACGAACGACGCAATTGAGCGGCCTGGAACCGTACAAGATTGGGCAAAGCTTTACCGTGATTGGAGAGCGCACAAACATTACCGGCTCACCCAAATTTTCGAAGTTGATTTTGGCCGGAGATTTCGACGCTGCATTGGCGGTGGCCCTTCAACAAGTCGAAGGTGGAGCTAACCTGATCGACGTCAACATGGATGAGGGAATGATCGATTCCCAGGCTGCGATGGTGAAATTTCTCAATCTGGTCGCTCCGGAGCCTGACATCGCTCGCGTGCCGATAATGATCGACAGTTCCCGGTGGAGCGTGCTGGAGGCTGGGCTGCAGTGTATTCAGGGGAAAGGCATCGTAAACTCTATCAGCCTCAAAGAGGGCGAGGAAAAATTTAAGCACCAGGCCCGGCAGATCCGCCGCTATGGTGCGGCGGTTGTGGTCATGGCGTTCGATGAACAAGGTCAGGCGGATAGTGTCGACCGAAGAAAAGAGATCTGTTCCAGAGCATACCGGATTTTGACCGAGGAAGTTGGGTTTCCTCCTGAAGATATCGTTTTCGATCCGAATATTCTGACGGTCGCGACTGGCATGGAGGAGCACAACAATTACGCGGCTGACTTCCTGGTGGCCGCGCGCTGGATCAAAGAGAATTTGCCGCATTCGCTGGTTAGCGGGGGAGTTAGCAACATTTCGTTTTCGTTTCGGGGCAACAACGCTGTGCGGGAAGCGATGCACGCCGCATTCTTGTATCATGCGATCAACGCAGGTCTCGACATGGGTATAATCAATGCCGGCCAGCTGGCAGTCTACGAAGAGATCCCCAAAGACCTGCTGGAGTTGGTGGAAGATGTGCTCTTGAATCGCCGTCCCGACGCGACCGAGCGGCTGGTGGATTTTGCCGAAAAGGTGAAATCTTCGGGAAAAATTCAAGTCAAAGATGAGGCATGGAGAAATGCTCCGGTTGAGGAACGACTTTCGCACGCGCTCATCAAAGGAATTGTCGAATACATAGAGCAAGATACCGAGGAAGCCCGGCACAAATACGGGCGGCCAATTGCGGTCATCGAAGGCCCTCTGATGGCCGGAATGAGTATCGTGGGGGATTTGTTTGGCGCTGGAAAGATGTTTTTGCCCCAAGTTGTCAAGAGCGCTCGCGTTATGAAGAAATCCGTTGCGTGTCTGACTCCTTTTATGGAGGCGGAACGTGCAAGTCGCCCACACGCGCGAGCACAGGGAAAAGTTTTGATCGCCACGGTAAAAGGTGACGTCCACGACATCGGAAAGAGTATCGTTTCGGTCGTTCTCGGCTGTAATAATTTCGAAGTCATCGATCTTGGCGTGATGATCCCGGCCGAAAAGATTCTGGAGACCGCAAAGGCTGAAGCGGTCGATATAATCGGGCTCAGCGGGCTCATCACGCCGTCGCTCGATGAAATGGTCCATGTCGCACAGGAAATGGAGCGGCTCGATTTTGATCTGCCGTTGCTGATCGGGGGCGCAACAACGAGCCGTGCGCACACTGCCGTGAAGATAGCGCCGCACTACAGCGGGCCTACGGTTCATGTCCTCGATGCCTCTCGCGCGGCCGGAGTGGTCGGTGCGCTGATCAGTGACGAACTTAAATCGAACTTTGTCAGGAAAAATATCAGCGATCAGCAGGGTTTGCGCGAAGACTACGCGAAACGAAGCGCG
>DASZGG010000148.1:0-4256 GCA_035939025.1 Chthoniobacterales bacterium
CCGATGTGCCACGCGTTCGTTGGATCGAAGATCCCGCTTGAGCTGACCGTCACGAGCGCGTTGGCACACAGGGAAAAGGCGTAAGGGAAAATCGAGCCCCCGAACATATACATGCAGAAGAAAATGTAAACGAAGGCGAACAGGAGAAAGAACAAACGATCTTGTTCGAAATTTCCGACGAGCCATACGCCGGCAAATCCTCCAATAATGGTGCCCATCACCCGGGCGATGGCCCGTGGCCCGATCGCCCCGACGTACTGGGCCGGTGCCAGGACCAGCACCGTAAATAAAGCCCAGTTCGCATGACCAAGCCGGATCAATTGCGAGAGGTAAACTGCCAACATACCGGCTAGAGCGAGCTTAATGCCAAAGACCGTCTTTGGGTCCGCAACGACCGCAGTCAAGTTCCTGGCAACGTCCCCAAGGGCTGGCAATTGGCGTCGATGAACGGTGACCTCAGCACTCACAATTGAATCCTCAGGTCAGGGTTGCTTCGGGATTTCTGTCGATGTCGGCGGAGATTTGTGTAACACCGCAGCGGTAACTGTCTGGCCGATCCTGAGGGGAATCGGAGGTTTTCCTGTGATTTGAATGCGGACAGGGAAACGCTCGGGGAGTCGGACCCAATCGACGGTTTGGTTGACCGCGGCCAGCAGCCCGGTCGAAGATCCGCCGGAACCGTCCTGGACAAAGATGCCCCACGCCACGCTGTCTATCTTTCCCTCAAAGGGCTCGTCATGGTACCCCATCAGCGTCATCTTCACTGTTCTGCCGGGTTTAATAGCAAGAAGCTGGGTTTCCTTAAAATACGCAGCGATCCAAAATGAACTTGAATCAACCAAGGCTAGGAGTTGATCACCGGTATGGACGTACGCGCCTCGACTGGTGTTGACATTGGTCAGGTAGCCATCCACCGGGGCATAAACTTTCGTGTAACCCAGATTGAGTTCTGACTGTTGCAGGTTCGCCTGGGCAGCGCCCAATTGCGCCTCTGCCGAGGCGAAAGCATTCTGAGCATTTTGAAATTCTTGCTTGGAACTAACCCTTCTTTGAAATAGATCGGTTTCTCGATCTAGATCTTGTTGTTTTTGGACGAAATTCGCATCCGCGTTGGCAACGGACGCCTTGGCAGATTCCAGGGCCGTCTTGTAATCGGCCGGATCGATTTCGAACAAAAGATCACCGGCCTTTACCTCCTGATTGTCGTGAACCGGAATGTTGATAATCGGGCCGGCGACGCGCGGCGCAATACCAACGATATTTGCTCTGACCTGGCAATCGCGAGTCCAGGGGTCCGTCACGTACTTCCGGTACAGGAACCAAGCGGCCCCAGCGGCGATGGCAACAACGATGAGCGTCACCAGATACCGGTAAACCGCGATTTTCACGGAGCGAAGAAGAGCCCGATCAGGCTTCCGAAGAGAACAGCCAAGGCGGCAAAGAACAGAGGCAGGTGCCAGACATGGCGAGTCAAGCCCAGACGTTCAAGTAAGTCGTTTACCGCCCACGCACACAAGAAGCCAAGGACAATGATCGCCATCGACCAAGGCGTATTAAAATCGTAAATTTGCTGTTCTGCATTCCGCAGAAGTTCGGCGATATTCGTCATTGGACCGATTGAAGCATTCTCGTTTCGGCGCCGTGTGGTTTCACCTGACAATAGGTTAGTCCACCCGAAATACTTGACGACTAATGGATGGTAGGATTTTCTAGTCTCACCTTTGGATACGGCCAGGAGGCAAATTTCGGTCTCACCAAAGGGCGAATTCCTTGTACCTCCTTTGAGGGATCGGAATATCCCCCAACGCTTATTCGCCATGAGTTCGGGAGGGCCTAAGATTCGGCGAGCGAGGATTAAACAACATGACCGCCTCACCGGCCCAATCTAAAATCGCGGAGCCTAGCCCAGTTACTGGCGCGTCACGTTCAGCAATCCGCGGCTACAACGAACTGCCGGAGAATGGTAACGGAGAGTTATCGATTCTAGGTTATATTCCCAAACACCCTCTTAGTTATTTGCGGCGCATGAGAACCTCCAAAAACGGTGTTCCTCTAATTCCCCTAAAGGATTTTGGTCCCTCTCCATTCCTTGAACACGGCATTTTTATCGAAGCGTTCGAAGATTGTGTCAGCGTCCGGCACAAACGGATGGAAGTTCATCGACACGACTACGTAGAGCTTTTTTGGTTGCAGGGTTATGGCTCGGTGTTCATCGATTTCGAAACTTATCCGCTCTCGGAGAAGTCGCTCATCGCCATCGGACCCGGTCGCGTCCACGCCTGGCACGTAAAGAAATTGATCGGACTCTATATTGCCTTCACTCAGGAATTCTTCGATGGAACAAGACCGCCCCCTAGTGCTCTCTTCGACTATCCATTTATCTTCGGTGGGGAGGTCTCGCCGGTTGTTCGACTACAACCGAAACAGGGCGAGCAGGCCCAAAATCTATTCCGAGAGATCAGCCAGGAATTTCAGAAGCACGAGAACCTCGCGGTCGAAATGATCCACCATCAACTCCGTTCGCTCATGGTCCATCTAGCCCGCTTATATGCGACTGCATCGCCTGCGCCATTCGCGGCCATCGGTTTAGTAAGGCGTTTTCGCCAGGCGGTTGAGCGATCATTTCGCGCGTCAACGTCCGTCCGTGATTACGCCCAGATGCTTGGCGTTACGACCAGCCACTTGAGAGAATCTCTGCGACTGGAAACAGGCTTAACGGCTGGTGAATTGATCCGAGCGCGCCTTCTTTTAGAAGCCAAACGTCTCCTGCTCCACTCCGAACAAACCATCGCCGAAATTGGGTATGAGCTTGGCTTCGAAGACCCGTCCTATTTCTCACGTTTTGTGCGACGAGAGATCGAGACAAGTCCCGTGGAGCTCAGAAACCGGATTCGCGAAAAGTACCGGAAATTTATGCAATAGTCCCAGGCTTGGTATTTGGCTCCTTACTTCAACTGAGGAACCTTATCCCATGAGGATCGAAAATTTTCCTCGCTGGAGGTACGGCAGGCATTGGCTGGGCAGCCGCCCGTAGCTCAACAGCCAAACGCTCATCGTGGACGGTGGCAGCACGATTAGTTAAGGCGACCCCCTGACGATACAACCCAAACCTTCCTCTCTAAACTTATGAACCTAGAACTAATTAATAAAACTGCTCTCATATCAGGCTCCACCAAAGGCATCGGCTTCTCGATTGCCAGCCAACTCGCTGCGGAAGGTGCACGTGTAATTGTAAACGGACGTTCAGGCGCTGCGGTCGATGCGGCCTTGGAACAGATCCGTAAGGATGTTCCGCAAGCCAACGTTGACGGATTTGCGGGGGACCTCGCGACGGCGAAGGCGACAGGAGACCTGACCAAAGGCTTTCCCGCCGTGGACATTCTCGTCAACAACCTCGGAATTTATGAGCCGAAAGTCTTCGAGGAAATTGCGGACGAAGATTGGAGGCGCTTCTTCGAAATCAATGTGCTCAGCGGTGTACGTCTCAGTCGCGCCTATTTATCCGGAATGAAGCAGCGCAACTGGGGAAGAATCATCTTCATCAGCAGTGAGAGCGGCATCAATACTCCCAAAGAGATGATTCACTACGGGATGACGAAGACGGCCCAATTAGCCGTTGCACGTGGCTTGGCGGAGCATTGTCAGGGCACCGGCGTCACCGTGAACTCCATTCTTCCAG
This sequence comes from Chthoniobacterales bacterium, assembly GCA_035939025.1. Classification (GTDB taxonomy): domain Bacteria; phylum Verrucomicrobiota; class Verrucomicrobiia; order Chthoniobacterales; family JAFAMB01; genus JAFAMB01. Next base: position 3,680 of record DASZGG010000148.1, read on the forward strand.
GGCCAACTCGTTCCGCAGGACTGGAAGAATTTGTCGGACAACTGGGCGGCGGCGAGTCCTTCGAGGCTTTCGAAAACAATTTCTTCAAAAGCGTTCGACCCAGCTCGCTGATCAAGCGATTCGAGACACCGGACGAAATCGCCGCACTGGTAACCTTCGTTTGCAGTCCAGTCGCATCTGCCATCACCGGAGCCGCCCTGCGCGTGGATGGTGGAGTAGTCTCGTCATGTTTCTAGGAATAATAATTTACAGGTTTTGAGTTACGGATGGACACCAATGGTCTTATGAAAACAGCCAAAAAGACAACAAACGAACAGGAAGGAAAGAGGTGTCCATAAAGAACGTCGTTTTGATTGCAGGTATCCACGGAGTGAGCGGCCGCGCTGCCGCCGAGCATTGGACCTCCCTCCCCGGTACGCGGGTCTACGGATTGTCACGCCGCTCCGCGCCTTTGCCGGCGGGCGTGGAAGTCATCAGCGCGGACCTACTCGACCGGGACGATCTGCAACTAAAGCTCGGAAAGATCAGCGGGACCACTCATATCGTGTTCGGCGCTTATATCGAAAAGCCGACTGCG
>DASZGG010000149.1:0-8301 GCA_035939025.1 Chthoniobacterales bacterium
CTGATTTCTTGAGCCTGCATCGCTCACAAATCTCTAAGGATTTGTGAGCGATGCGGGCTAGACAGGCGCTTCAGGGTCGACCCGATTCGCGCCTTCCACGAGTTCCTTCTGTCGTTTATAGATCTCCGTCACCAACCGCAGCACAATGATCGATAACGGGAGCGAGAAAAAGTCGCCAAGAATCGCAAAGACGGCGGCGAGTGTCCATTGGTCGTTCGTCGAGGCCTGGAGCCCGAGTTGCAGTGAGACTTGGGTAACCCCCGAGTAAAGCAAGAACAAGCTCCACCATGTCGCAATGAGCCATGAACCAGGGCTTCGCGGCCAGTTTCTGGGATCGTAACTGGCTCGCCAAATTTCGCTCATGACCTGCACCGGGCGAATCAAACTCAGGATCGGAATGAAATAGTACCCAATCGCCCAGCCCGGCGAAAACCGCAAACCTTCCGCACCAAATCCCTGAACGTTCTTGTATGCGCGGTAGACCCACTTCAGGAATGTAATTGCGGTGACAACGCCCAGTCCGGATTGTAACAGTCCGATGAAACCCTGGATCGGATCGCTATCCGTCAGCTGGTCAGGGGTAACGTGGCCTATTTGCACCTGCACAAACTCCACAATGTCATCCACAAGCGCGACGCTCGCGACCGCCACCCCAATCCACAGCAGCCATTGCAGCAGTTTCGTCAGGCCTGTGGGATCCACTTGAAAATGGTAGGCGCTAACTTCCGTCCTTGGTTGATCCGGTGTCGCCATAGGTGGCACAAACGGACGCTCTCCGAGCCATTCGGAGAGCGGTTGCCAATCTTGCATTCCTTCCTGCCAATAGATCGTGCCATTCGGCATTAATCCCTCGCTCCAGAGACGACGCGCCTCTTCCTCAGTGCGCTGCGTCATCTGGCCGTCAGGATATCGGATATAAATAGAGCCCATGCGGAAGGAGTTCCCTATAGAACACTACCGGCAGCGCCGCAAGAGAGTGAATTTTGAACCGGATTCGACATCTGCGTTCATTTGGTGTGGGTAATTGGGGCTGACGCAAATTGCCAGCATCCCGAAGTCAGGTCGGGATCGGCGCATGTGCGACAGCAAAACATGCGTAGGCGTTCTCGTCGGCGATCATCGCATCAATTGCTGCAATGAGCGGTTCGGACCGGTAGATACCACTGAAAATAACTGTGTCCTCGATTGCGCTGCGAATCACAAAAGCTGGCCGCTGATTTATCCTGTAGGAATTTAATTCAGCAGTAGAAAATTTGATTTCAGCGTTTATTGTCGGATCCTCCATTCCAGTCTCGAGGGTCAACAGGTCCAGGCCGCTCGCATTAACCGCCAAGGAAAGAGCAACGTCCCGCCGCAAGATTCGCTCACCTCTCTCCAGAGCCGCAATTTTCAATGCACGGTGCACCTCAGCGCCCTTACCGACCTTCTGTGCGATATGAATCAAAGCATTGGGTAACCAAGTCGACTGACCACTCTTCTCAATCCAGCGATGATCGAACCGACGACCTGTTGCAGCTTCACAGCGATCGCAGTACCAAAGTTCCTTGTCGAGTCCCGCGTCCATCGGCTCGCCGTTATTGATCAGCGCAACTTTCCAGGTAATTGGAACTCGTTCACCGTAGCGCTCCTGTACAATAAGGAGCGCATCATCTCCAAGAGCGCACCACATCGAACATACGTCGAAAAAATAGGTCAACTGCATGCGATTGGACTAAACCCAAATTCCGAATTTGAAAACCGCAGATTTCGCAGCGGTTCACCCTTTATCTTCGGCTTTTTGGGTTAAATCGCACGTTATTCCGCAGCGATAAACTCTTCTTTGTGGCGCGCGATAAACTCGTCCAGAGCTGATCGGATGGCGCTACCGACATTCGTGAGTTTGAACCAATCGTTCGGATGTCGGACCACCCATTCTGCTAACGCGTATTTAAGAAGTTCGGTCTTATTCATGACGTCACCTTGCTTTTCTAACCAAAGAACGTGATAGGCCGAAAGCTGGGATTGAACCCACGGATCAAATTGGTTCGGATCGTTGTCCCCATTTGACCCTTGGTAATCATTACTCATAGCCGATTAGCCCCTCTCGCCCGCGAATTGAACGAATTTTCATCATTTGGAATAGTTAGCGGATTGGCCCTGTCGATGTGACTAAAGCAACGGCTGTGCCAAGGAATGTGCTGTCGAAATGTAAGGGATTGGCTCTCTTTTTTCCCTGGAATACGCAGCCATTTCGAGCTTGACGGGTCGATAGTACCGTGATTTTCGTACCATTATCGAGCCGAACCTATTGCGAAAATGGGATGACCCAAAATCCCGCGGCGCTGCTTGCTGCTTGCAACGCCAGGCTGGCCCCGCACCTGTTGGACTTAATTGTTTGGCGGAATCGGGCCCCCTCCAGAAAAATGCAAAACCGGGACGCTACTTTTTGTCGTACCCGGCACCTGTCGCCGCGGCGATCAATGAAGTCTGGAGCTGCCTCAACCTTGCCTCATCGGTAATCTTGCCTCCTTCCGGATCGGTCACATAAAAGCTGTCAAATGCGGCTCCCTTTTCTGTCGCGATACGAGATAACGCGATATTCACTCCAGCACGCGAGAGGCAGAAAAGTACGTCATACAACAAGCCGAGGCGATCCGCCGTTTGAAGATCGATCAAAGTGTAGTTTGCATGAATTTCGTTGGAGATAATCAGCTTCGTCGGAAATTCCATTCCAAGCGGCAGATGAAATGCGGTGCGTTTCCTTGCCTTCTCCAGAAGCGGCGCAAAGTCGAAATCGAACTTTTTTAGTGAAGCTTGCAGAACCGATTCAACTTGCTGCAAGTCTCGCTCATCGGTGACCGGCCGAAAACTCGTGTCGCAGACCCGAAAGATTCCTAACATCAAATTGTCGACACGGGTGTAGGCGTCCGCACTAAGGATGTTGATCGCAGCTGTTGCAAACGAGCCTGCTATTTTGGCCATCAACGCGACTCGGTCCCAGGTACAGATCCAGCACTCGCTATGACCCTGGTCCGGCTTAGTGTGCCATTTTACCACGGAAGCAAGCGCCATCTCGGGATCGCGAGATCTCGACTCGACGAAGCTCCTGAACAAACGCAGGTGCCCAATGATCTCGTTAATCTGATGACTTTGAAAATAGCGATCAGGCATCGAATGAAAATGAACTTCGATCTCTTCCGCGAAGTCTTTCGCCATTTTCTTCGCAACCAATTGTTGCAAGTCTTCGCGTTCAATTCGTCGTTCTGCGAAGAACTCGCGTTCATCATGTAAATAACTTGAGGTAGCGTGATGCAAGTGCCACACCAGCGTCTCCTTCCAGTCGGACCAATTGAGCCCGCCTGTTCCTTGCCCATCCGCCAATGTCAGCAGCATCAGTGCATCGAGATTTTCCTGGCTCCGAACGATCTCGGCAAAATCGCTGATCGTTGCCGAATCCTCTAAATTTCGACGTTGAGCTATCTCGGAGAGGGTCATGTGATGGTCCACCAGCAGTATCAGTTTTCGCCTTCGTTCCGGAGAAAGCTGGAGCCGGGCGGCGACCTTCTGAGCATTGAGCGCGCTCGCCTCCGAATGATGGCGTGCACCGGAGGCTTTCCCGGTATCATGAAGCAAGAGCGCCAGGTAAAGCACGTAGGGATCCTCAACCTTCAGAAAAAGAGATTTATATGCCGCCAATTTCGGGTCCTCTGTATCGATGAGAGAGTCCAACTTCTCAATGCAAACCAGGGTATGTTCGTCCGCGGTGTACCGATGAAAAAACTCGTGTTGCACCAGACAGGTCAAATCGCCGAATTCGGGCAGATATCTTCCCAGGAAATCCACCTCGTGCATCATACGGAGAATGTGTCCGACCTGGCCTTTCCGGGACAAGATGGCCGCGAAAGTTTCTCGAGCAGCTCGTGCGTATTGGAAAGTGCGATTTACCAACCTGGTACGCCGACGAATTAGCTGTTGGAGCTCAGGACTCAGTTCCATTTCACGCTGTTGTGCGTAGAGGAAGACGCGCATCAAACGGAAGGGATCTTCATGAAATACTTCCCGATTCTCGAAATAAATTAGCCTGCCATGACTGTAAAATCCGTCAAACTCTTCGGTCTTCAGTTTCCGCTTTGCCAAAAAGCCAAACACCGGCTTTTCCTCTTGTTCAGTGATCGCCGGCACTAGAAATCGTTCTGTAACACGCTTTGTCGTCAAATAAATCGTCCGGGCGTTTTGATAATAGTCCCGCATGAACGACTCGCTGCGGCGAAGGACATTCTTCTGTGGATAGTTAAGAATATTTGCAATTTGGCCTTGATAGAAAAGGGTTACCAAATCCGAGGGTCGCTTGCTTAAATAGTGCAATTCGGTGCGAACCCGCAGGAGGAAATCGTATGCGCGATCAATCGCGCGGCGATCACTTTCGCTGATGTACTTCCGTTCGACTAGCTTCGCGGTACTCATCACGCCATCGCGAAAATAGCAAATCCATTGCATGTTGTGGTAGTCGCGCAGGCCGCCGCAGCCATTCTTAACGTTCGGTTCCTGCATGAAAACCGAGCCGCCATATTTTCGGTGGCGTTCATCTTGATTTTCCAGTCGCCACTTCAGGTAGCTCTCCACCTGACCTCGGACGCAACGCTCGAAAAAATCTCTTCTGAACTTGGAGTGCAGCCGCTGATTGCCAGCTAGAAACCGCGATTCCAAAAGCGAAGTCTTGGTAATCACGTCCGAATTCGCCAGTTTGATGGCGCCATCGATGGACCGGGTCGAATGTCCAACCTTAAATCCGACGTCCCAGAGCATGTATAGCACTTGCTCAATGACTTCTTCGGTTTCATCCGCAATCCGGAGGGAGTCATGCAAGAACAAGATATCGACATCGCTGTAGGGGTTCAGTTCGCCCCGTCCGTAGCCTCCAATCGCCAAGAGGGCAACAGGCGGCATTCGCTGGGCGAAACCGGATCCTTCCAGCGCTCCGTCAAATAGATGGCGGAGGACGACGTCCAAAAGCGCCGCGCGATCGCGAACGATCTCTAAGCCGCCGGCTCCGGAGTAATGCTTCAACCTGAGCCGATGTTCCTCAATCTTGAGAAATTTCTTATATAAATCCAGGCGTTCCCGAAGGCGTCTGCTTCCCTCTGAGCTCAATTGGCGCTCGGCGTGCGCCAGGATTTTCTCAAGATGCTGCGACATTTACCAGAGAATGACAGAGTACACGAAGTTAATAAGAATTGCAGATGGGAAATTTCGCGCCGGGCTACGTAAGCGAAAGCTCCAGCTTTTGCCTCTTCATTCCGCCTCCTCATCAAGACAGGAGCCAAAAGCTGGAGCTTTCGCTTACGTAGCCGGAGAATTCTGCCTCCTGAGCCTATCTCAAAGTCAGAGCCCGGCTGCACGTTCACGGAGCTGCTCCAACTTCCGCAAAAAATCTAACTCTCTTTGCCGATGTTCGGCGACTATCGATGCGGGTGCACGGGCGACAAAGCTCTCGTTAGAAAGCTTCCTTCGAACCGTTTCAAGTTCTCTCTCCAATTTCCCGATCTCTTTGGCGAGCCTTTCCTTTTCGGCGGAGAGGTCGACGAAACCCTCCAACGGAATAAAAGCCTGTCCCAACGGCGTCACCGCGACGGGAAGGCCCCGACTTGGAGCAAAGTCCGAGTCGACTTCGAAGGGGTCTGCGTTTATCAATCGCGCAAACACGCTGAAATCCGCCGGAAAGGCAGGCTTTAAGATCATTCGCACCTTTTTGTTCGACGGAATCCGGTATTCCGCGCGAAGGTTACGGGCAATAGTCGTCGCTTCGTACACCTGTCTCGCAAAGGCAATATCGAGGGGATTAAGCGTGCTGCGGTTTATCCCTAAACCGTCCAGGGTGGCGAATTGAATGCTGGAATTCCCAAATCCCATTCGATACCAAAGCTCCTCAGTAATGTGCGGCATGAACGGATGCAGCAGTCTCAAGACACCAGACAAAACATGGTCCACCACGCCCAGGCAGTTGCCGCGAACACTCTCCTGTTTGCTCTGTAATTCGGTCTTTGCCGCCTCCAGATACCAATCGCAAAAATCACTCCATACGAACTCGTAAAGCAATTGAGCGACCTCGGTGAACAGGTAGTTGGCGTAAGCATTCTCGATACGGTCAACGGTCTCGTTCAAACGCAGGAGAATATCTGCAGAGTAAGGACTCAGAGACTGCAGCGAAAGCGAGTGAGTGGCCGGACCCTGCAACTGTCGGAAGCGGCAAGCGTTCCAGAGTTTGTTTGCGAAATTTCTTCCCTCTTCGATCTGCTTCTCGTCAAAGCGGATGTCTTGGCCGTGCGGGGCGATCCGCATTAGACCGAACCGCAAACCGTCCGCTCCGTACTTTGCGATTAGGTCGAGCGGATTCGGAGAGTTACCCAGACTTTTGGACATCTTCCGTCCCCTGAGGTCGCGGATGATGCCCGTGAAAAAGACGTTCTCAAACGGAATCGCCCCCTTGTATTCAAAACCGGCCATAATCATCCGGGCGACCCAGAAGAAGATGATATCAGGACCCGTCACCAGGTCCTGGGTCGGATAGAACCTCTTAACGGTAAGTTCGTCCATCGTGGCGAACGGCCAAAGCCAAGCTGAGAACCAAGTATCGAGTACATCGGGGTCCTGATGCCAATACTCTGCATCTGCAGGCGGTTCCGTGTGGACGTGGATTCGGCCGGGATCGTCGTTGTGATACCAAACCGGTATTCGGTGCCCCCACCAGAGCTGTCGGCTGATACACCAATCCTGAATGTTGCCGATCCAATGTTCAAAGGTCTTAACCCAGCGTTCCGGGCGAAATTGGATCTTACCGGTTGAAACCGCTTCGAGGGTTTCCTGAATGTGCGGGTACTTCAAGAACCACTGCTCGCTGAGTCGCGGCTCGATCGGCACTCCTCCGCGCTCGCTATAACCGACATTGTTCTGGTATGGTTCTTCCCTCACCAGCAGTCCAAGATCACTTAGCTTTCCGACAGCTTTCTCGCGGGCCTCAAATCGGTCCATCCCCATAAAATCTTCACCGGCCAACGCGTTCAACGTTCCGTCCGGATTCAAGACATCGACTACTTCCAGCTGATGCCGCTGGCCAATCGCAAAGTCGAGTTTATCATGCGCGGGCGTAACCTTTAGCACTCCGGTGCCGAATGAGGGGTCAATCTCATCGTCTGCGATGATCGGGATCTTCGCCTGCGGAAAAGGCCGCCAGCAATGTTTACCAATGAAATGCTTGTAGCGCGGATCGGCCGGATTCACCGCTACGCCGGTATCGCCCATCAAAGTCTCCGGACGCGTGGTCGCGATTTGAAGGTAGGTCCCCGGCTCTTCGACGACTTCATATCGCATATAATACAGCGTCCCGTTCGTCGCCCTGGAAATGACCTCTTCATCGGACAAGGCGGTCTGATAGAAGGGATCCCAGTTCACCATGCGTTTGCCGCGGTAGATCAATCCCTTTCGATATAGATCTACAAAGGTTTCCTGCACCGTTCGAATATATTGCGGATCCATTGTGAACCGCTCTCGCGACCAGTCACAGGAACAGCCTAATCTCTTGAGTTGCTGAATAATGATTCCGCCATACTTCTCCTTCCAATCCCAGACCTTTTGAACAAACTCCTCACGGCTGAAGTCATGCTTCGTCTTGCCCTCTGACCGGAGTTGTTTTTCCACTACGTTTTGTGTCGCGATGCCGGCATGATCCATACCGGGCAGCCAGAGTACCTCTTTACCCAATGCCCGCGCACGCCGAGCGAGGATATCCTGGATTGTATTATTTAGCACGTGCCCCATCGTCAACACACCGGTAACGTTCGGCGGCGGAATCACTATCGAATAAGCCGGCTTGGGCGATTCTGTATTCGCCTGGAAGCATTTCTGTTCCAGCCAGATCCGATACCATTTTTCCTCTACCGACTTGGGCTCATAGGTGGTCGAAATCTCGGCACTCATGGGAAGCGGAATCTGACGCTGAGGTCGCGACTCCGCAACCTAAGAGTTTATGACGGGAGGGTTGCTCTCCCGCGCGACAACGCTTGGGATGCGCCCCCGCGCGATCCGCGTCAGCATCCGTCGATGGCCATATCCGGTGCAGCGCTTCCAATGGTAGATTCGCTCCGGCGTGTCCAGGTTGCATGTCTCGACGCGTCTTTTGGATGCAATCTGGCGGGAGACGCGTGTAGATGCGATCGGCGTTTGACGACGCGCTCCCGTGCGATCCGGCGTGGCACGTCCAATGACGTGATACCCACAAGAGCGTTCGGAAAGGCAATTCCCATGCTTACTGGACATGCCACGCCG
>DASZGG010000150.1:0-4007 GCA_035939025.1 Chthoniobacterales bacterium
TACGCCTGGCCTTTGCGGATCATATGGATCGCTTCGTAGCCGGCGATCGTGCGCCAAGCTCCCCAGAACGAGCGAAAATGCTGGCTTGCGCGTATTCGGCGCTTGATCGCCCGATGATCCTGTTCCAGAACGTTGTTGAGATATTGCACCGGTCGATGCCGGCAATTCTCCTTCAGAGCCTCCTCGGCTTTGAGCCGCACGATGGCCGGTGGATAACCGGCGTGCTTGTCGGTGTTGATTACCCGCGGCGCGGGATGGTTCTCTCCGCCCAAAGCCTTGGCGAGAAAGCGCTCGGCCGCTGCTGCGTCGCGTTTGGCCGAGAGAAGGAAGTCGATCGTCGCACCGGTGGAGTCGACAGCCCGGTATAAATAGACCCACTTGCCCTTGACCCGGATGTAGGTTTCGTCCACTCGCCAACTGTCGTTGGTCGATCTGAGCCTAGAGCGCAAACGTCGTTCCATTTCTGGGGCATACCGCTGGACCCAACGCCAGCACCGTGAGGTGGATGGGCGTGCAGGCCCCGCTCGGCGAGCAACTCCTCCACGTCACGGTAGGAAAGCGAGAAGCGCAGGTACCAGCCGATCGCAAGCAGGATCACCTCCGGCTCAAATTGCCGCCACTTGAATAGACCGAAAACCGATGACGCAAGGAGCATTGGCCCAGCATATCAGACCACTCCTGCAAAGTTGCAACACTGCCTTTTTGGCAGTACGGAGAGGTCGAAATCCGCCTTTCGCAACTCTTTTGTTGGTGTGCCAGGTGTAATCGCCGGTTAAGTTGACGTGCTCCCAGCCGAGTGGTGAGACGTGCGATCTTGCCGGGCTTCGCGATCAATCGGATCGCTGAATTCACCCCTGGCGCCTCTGGGTGGCTCGAAACTAACCGTCGGAATCCGGCGACGGGATGATCAGCGTGCAGACAGATACGTTTGACGTCGAAACCCATGGGAACCGAGGCGGTGTTGTTGACCTGATCGGCTGATGAGAGTGAATCCGAGCTTTTTACTGGGGTGAAATGGGGAGAAAACCGGTTCAGGCTCTTGGAGAAAACCCGTAGTCGAATATGAGAAACACCCGGTTTTACGCTGATCACAATGAATAAATGTCTCAGACTTATTTCCGGGAGAGAACAATTGATCCTCGGTCAAACCGATGGCAACGATACTCTTGCCAGGGCGACAGACGTCTTCAGCTACATTGATTCAAATTTCAAGAATTGGGCTTGTGACGTAGAGAGGCAAGCGACCGAACAAGCCCCTGTGCAGGTCTACGAAATGGTGGAAAACGTTACGTTGCACGAAATGTTCGGTGGTTTCGGAGTGGAAGCCGACCGCCTGTCTCTTACACAGGCCCAGATCAAACAATTCGTGAAACGCTATCCCGACTGGCTCAAAAAAGGTGGTAACGGCACATTTTTTCTGTTCAAGGTTGGCAGTGAATTTTTCGTTGCGGCCGTGTATTTTTTCTCAGACGGTCGCCTAGGGGTGCGCGCGCGCCGCTTCTCGCTCGATCGCATCTTCTTGGCCAAGAAGCGTCATCGACTGGTGATCCCGCAGTTGGCGCTCAAATCTTAACCCCAGGCACATCGCTGCAAAAAGCAGTCGAGTTTTCTCTATGCGTTCTTCTCCATCTGGAAAAGAAATTTGATTGGAGGGCGTACGTTATCTGTAGCGGACCGAGAACATAAATACGCTGACCCGATAACATCCGCTGTTTTGGGACCAGATTAATTGAGAATAACGGGCTGCTACACCTAGCCCCCGGTTTGAAATGCTCTCCTACACCGACATCTAGGTGTCAACAATCCATTCTCGAGTGTCTAGCACTCGTAAAGCGCCATGGCGGCTTTGGGATCCTCACGCATGTTGACGCGCCTTCCGGCTTCGAGATTGAAGTCCCTGGTGCCTCGCCACACAAGGCAAATAATTTGCGACTTTACATCGGAGTCGTCATGCTTTGCGCACCGATCAACGCGGCCAGCAGAGATGTTCGGATTTCCGAATTAGACGGCAGCGCATCGCTAACTTTTGCGATGTTTGCGTTGGCAAAAATTCTTTCCGAGCTGGAGGTGAATCGGACAGCTTGTAACCCTACATTACCGCCTACGAGCGGTGTCGTTTTTCGCGCCAAGCTGACCGGTATTTCAGAACCCAATCAACCAAGGTACGTTCAAAACCTATGTCGTAACCAGCTTTCTCGCTTTCAATCCATTTGTGACAAAGGATCTCCTGGCGTTCGGCTAAGAATTCTTTATACAAGGCGGAATTGTTTACCAATCCTGTGGAATCTGCCCTGCGCGTGTCCATGGATCTTTCGCTCAATCTAACATACATTCGCTATGGGGATCAGCAGTAAGCGTGCTTGTTAAATTGCCTGGTTGGGCGACACGGTTTTCCTGGATAGGTTCGCTGATATTAAAATTGGTTTAAGCGAAATTTTCAGTTCGGTTCGTGCTGTGGAACAAGAATAAAACCATCCACCAGCTGAGCGCGTTCCTCGGGGTTTACGATTCCAGCTGCCAGGATCTTCTCGAACTCCTCCTTCCGAAACATGCGCGGCTTCATACCAGAGTATTTTTTCAAAATAATTCCGTCCCAAAGTTTTTGAAATGTACCTGCCGGAAGGCAATTCACCTAATTTTTAACAGTAGCGCAAAGAGCGTCTTTGTCACCAGGCTCGGAACGTTTTGGGTCCCGCGCGAGTAGCAAAACAGTGATAGGGCCCATATCTCGCAACCCTCGCCTCATCGTCAACCGAACGTCGCGATTACCCGTTTTAACCCAAAAACTGAAACATTGGAAGCCCATCCCCGTAGTAATGCCCTAAGAACTGCTCGGAGCCGCGATAGATCGTCTCCTGGACAGGTTCAACCAATCGAACTCGCGTGGTTCATCGTGAGCTTCGCTGAACAAGAAATAGAAACAACAATATGAAAACAAGTAATAATAAATCGGAATATACGCGGAAGCATGCCAGGATCGGCTTGGCAGCGCCCTTTGCCGCTCTGACCATGCTTGCCATGAGCGGTTCGGCAGTGCCGCTTGTTGCCGTTGGCATCCCCGTCGCACCGCTCATTGGGCTGAACTCGGTTAATTGGTCGGGTAGCGCCGGTTTCGGCTCTAGCGCGCCTGGATGGTACAAGGAGGTAGGGCTGGTGGATCCGGATGTAGTCCACCTGCAAGGAGCGGTGAAGCAGACCTCGGCAAGCGGTCTCGACGCAAACGTGATCGGCACCCTGCCCGCCGCGGCTTGCCCGGATCGTGTTGTTTACACGATCGTGCACACCTTTGCCGGAACGTATGCCGATTTAGCCATTAACCCTAATGGCCAAATCATCCTTATCGATCCGAAGCCGCCGGCGGTTAAGGACTACGCATTCGTCTCACTGGAGGGCATCACTTACCAGCAATTCCTGCCGGTCCCCAACCTGATTAAGGCGAACGCCTTCTGGTCGACTAACGCGGGCTTCGGCTCTTCGGCGCCCGCCTGGTACGAGGACGGTTCCTTCGACGTGCACCTGCAGGGCGCAGCGAGTCAGACAGTCTCGACCGCATCCAACGTGCTCGGCACTATCTCGCCTGGGGCGCCGCAGAACCGTGTCATCTACACGATCGTGCACACCTTTGACGGAACGTACGCCGATATCGCCATCAGCCCCAATGGGCAGATCGCCCTGATCGATCCAAGGCCGCCGGCCGTCAAGGACTTCTCGTTCGTCTCGTTGGAGGGCATCACCTACGGTAACAATGTGATCAACCCCATACCAGTGAATGTAACGAACTGGTCGGCAAGCGCCGGGTTCGGCTCCGTGTCACCTGGATGGTACAAGGACGCGTTCGGTATTGTGCATCTTATCGGCGCCGCCAAGCAGAGCGCTACGGGTGGCTCTAACCCGAATCTGCTCGGCACCCTCCCACCGGCGGCCAGCCCGAGCCGTGTTGTTTACACGATCGTGCACACCTTTAACGGAACCTACGCCGATATCGCAATCAACCCCAATGGGCAGAT
>DASZGG010000151.1:0-4237 GCA_035939025.1 Chthoniobacterales bacterium
ACCGATCGCCACACCCATCGAGCGGGAAAGCGGTCGCGGAAGATGCCTGATAATCCAACTGGCAGCTTCAAAGCTGAGCGGACTATACCAGGTATTTCGGGTCAGCGTCAGCTCCAGGTCTGGCGGCTGAACTTCGGTCACTATTTGAGGTGCAGTGTGATCCATTCAATTATTGGCCGAAAGTGAATCCCATGGACGTTCGCCCAGCAAACTGCACGTCCGCTCGTAATAGCATACTGCCCTTCCGCTCGAATGTGGCCGACCATCGGCCCGGCTTTTGCGCGCTTGGTACGTTGGTATCAAAATAAGGGAGCACCTCTCTTAGCAGGGCCCAAGATTTCAACTGCCCCGGGGCGTGGGCCAACTCACCCGACCACCCAGCTCGTATCAGGAGGCCGGTCGCGGTCATGCGCGAACCGCGAGTCTGAAACTCCAGAACAGGAACGCCTCCCTTCGAAAAAGAAAGGTCATAATCCCCTTCGGTGAGATTACGCAGAACGATGTCGCCAATTATGGAGCGATTGCGAGTGACGTATCGCAATTGGCCGATGCGGGTTTTAGCCTCCGGACCGAGCCCGGATAACTCCTTCACAGACTGACAACCGGCCAACAGGATTGCCGATAGAAGGATTAGGATTCGGCTCGTCATGAAGTTTTTGGGGTCAGGGTCAGGCGTGGAGCAATTTTGGATGTTCGTCTCTGGAGCGCGACGAGGATGTGAAAGATACAAAGCCTCCAGCGCATCCCGAAATCCCTTATTTCACTCCCGGAAAGAACCGCGCTAATCGTCGGCACGAGTTTAAAAAGTTCTTTTGGATAAAGAAAGACTTCCACGAATTCCTGGGTGTACCAGGCGGAGGCCCACTGCAAATAAACGTCAAGCACGCGGCCTATCCTTCGTTCGTAATGACGGAAAGCCTTTGCCCGATTCCGGGGCTGATCCAAAACCAGATTAAGAGAATCGGCCGCCTGTTCGCCGGAGAGCAAAGCGAGGTAAACGCCGCTACTGAAGACCGGGTCAACGAATCCGGCGGCATCGCCAGCCAACAGCCAGCGATCCCCGGTTAGCCGCTTATTTCGATAAGAAAAGTCCCCGGTGGCATAAACCTCGGTCACACGACGCGCACTGCTCATCGATTTGTTCACCACAGGCTGTTCTGCGATGCAATGGGCCAAGGCTTCTTGAGGACCCTTTTTCAAGCTTCTGAATTTTTCCGTGTCCATGACGACACCAATGCTCGTCGTCTTCCCGCTTAAAGGGATCATCCAGAACCAGGAGTCCTTCGCCCGAACCATTTTCGTGAGTGTTCCGTCCGGGCCTTCCTCTCGATCGACGTCTTCGTAGTACGCGTAGAGGGAAAACTTGTGCAAATTGGGATAGGGACGTCTTAGTTGATAGCGGTTGCCGATCAGGGAGTTGCGTCCCGAGCAATCGATCACGTACTGAGCCCGAACGACGTGTTTACCGTCTCCGGAATAGAGCGTTACGCCATCGTCATCGAGTTCAAAGGATTCGATCGGAGTTTGTTCTCTGACGTCACAACCGGTTTCGCCTGCGTGATCGAGGAGGATTTTGTCGAATGCCGATCGCAGGACCTGATAGGCTGTTGGACGTTTCGCATTTAAGCCGTTTTTGAAATAGAATCGAACGCTCCGGCCGCAGGCGGAAACAATTTCGCCCCCATATTTGACCAAGAAGTCGCCATTATCGATTTTTTCCTTTACTCCCATCCGTTCCAATGTGCCCAAGCAGGCTGGAAGCATGGACTCGCCGACGCGGAATCGAGGGAATTTTTCCTTCTCAAAGATGACCACGCGCCGGCCTGCCTTTGCCAGAAGAGTCCCGGCTGAACTCCCTGCAGGGCCCCCGCCGATGATGGCTACATCAAACGCCTGGTTCATGCGCGAACAAAGGTATCAATGGTCGTACTATAATGTTCATACTGAATGACAACCACTCTTTCCCTAGACGAATTTTCGATTGATTGCATTCAGAAACGGTTCCAGCTCTGCGATTAACTCCGAGAAAACTTCGAAATCAACCTGTTGCTGGCCGTCACTCAACGCTTCGGCGGGGTGGGGGTGAACCTCGATCAGGAGTGCGTTCGCACCGATAGCAACTGCGCCTCGGGATAGCACTTTGACCAGATCCGCCCTACCGCAGCCCTGGCTTGGATCCACCACAACCGGCAGATGAGATTCCTTCTTGGCGATTGCCACTGCGGCAAGATCCAGGGTGTTGCGCGTATAGGTTTCGAAAGTCCGGATACCTCGTTCGCACAGCAAGACGTTCGGGTTTCCGTTCATAAGAATGTATTCTGCCGCGAGCAGCCACTCTTCGATGCGTTCGCTCATGCCGCGTTTCAGCAACACTGGCTTCCGGCTTCTCGCGCACTCAATGAGCAGTTGGAAGTTTTGGGCATTTCTTGCGCCAACCTGGAGGACATCGGCGGTTTCACAGACGTGCTGTACGTCGCGCTCGCTCAACACTTCCGTGATGATTTTCAGGCCGGTCTCTTTCTTGGCAGCAGCGAGTATCCGAAGCCCTTCGCGACCGAGACCCTGGAATTCGTAGGGTGAGGTTCTTGGCTTGTAGGCGCCGCCGCGTAAGATTTTCGCGCCGCAGGCTTTCACAGCTCTGGCCGTGGACATCAGTTGTTCCTCAGATTCGACACTGCAAGGTCCCGCCATCACGACGAAGTTGTCACCTCCGATCCTGATACCATCCACATTAACGACCGTGTCCTCGGGTTTGGATTCTCTGCTTACCAGCTTGTAACGCTTCTGGACCGGCAGGACCCTTTCGACCTGCGGAAGAACGTTAAGAGATTCGAGCGTGTGATGGGTGCGTTCGTCGCCAATTGCTGCAACGACCGTCTGGAGTTCTCCGTGGATCGGGTGAGGGGTATAACCGAGTTTTTGAACTTCCTCGAGTACTTCCTGGATCTGTTCGTTAGATGAATTCGGCTTAAGGATGACTATCATGAGAGAATCGCAGCAAATAGCACATCCGGTCCTGGAGGGGAATTGGAAAAAGCGATCAGGTAGCAGCGGGTTCAGCGGATTCAGGCCCTGCCGGGCCAGCAATATTACCTGAATCCGCCGTATCCGCTCTTACCCGGTACCTTTACATGCTGGACAACCTGATCTTCTCGTTCTAGATCTGGTCGTGCAAGATTTCACTGGTGGCGGCATTCATGCGCTACGCACATCGTTCGCATCGTCTGGAGATCCGGAATTCGACCGTCGGATCCAGAAACTCGTAAATGATTGGGGAGTTCGCGAGTCCAATGAGCTGATTGCGGAAATGATTGTTACCGCCCTCCGGATGGGGAGCGATGCGGTTCCAGTGGCGGACCTCAAACTAATTAATCGTTCGCTCAAAGAGTTAAGGCAAGCGTCTAAGGCTTTTGCGCCTTACCAGGGGATCCGTAAGATCGCCATCTTCGGCTCTGCACGAACGGGGCCGAACGCTGAGGAATTCCAGGCTGCAGAACGTTTTGCGAGGGAGATGCGCGAGCACGGATTCATGATCATCACGGGAGGTGGTGATGGGATTATGGGAGCGGCCCAGCGAGGGGCCGGCAGACAGTACAGCTTCGGACTGAATATCCGGCTGGCGTTCGAGCAAAAAGCGAATGAGATCATCGAGGGGGATCCGAAGCTGGTCATTTTCAATTATTTTTTCACTCGGAAAGTGAATTTCATAAAAGAAACCCACGCGATCGCCCTTTTTCCCGGTGGGTTCGGAACGATGGACGAAGGATTCGAATGTCTGACATTGATGCAGACGGGAAAGGCAAGAATCATTCCGGTCATTCTGATTGATAAAAAAGGGGGAACCTACTGGAAAAGCTGGACCGAGTTCCTGAGGATACACCTTCTGGATCAGGGATTAATTTCGCCAGACGATTTCAGTCTTTTTCGGATTACGGAGGATTTGGACGAAGCGGTGAAGGAGGTCCTGCAATTCTACGGGAATTTCCATTCGTACCGGTGGGTCGGCTCGGACCTCGTCATTCGATTAAACGAGCAGCTGAGCACCGGTGCAATCGAAGATCTCAACAAGTCGTTTTCCGACTTATTCGAGGCAGCGCCTCTTCGGATCGGGAGGGCTCTGAAACAGGAAAAGAATGAGCCGGAGCTGTACCGTTTGCCGCGTTTGGTCGCGGGTCCGCACCGCCGAAACTTCGGGCGGCTTCGCCAGTTGATCGATGCGATCAATCGAGCGGAGAGG
>DASZGG010000152.1:0-9569 GCA_035939025.1 Chthoniobacterales bacterium
CGAGAACGACCACGAAGAAATCCGCGTTCGAGCGCACAGCTCTCGTCCCTCGCAATCGTTCCCGATAAAGGGAGCCGGATGAATAACCCGAACGGGTAATACCCAAATATTCCGTGATCGGTCATCGTGCGCGGACGGAGAAGACATGATGACACGAGACGAGTCTAATGAAACAATCGTCATCGATGCGCTTCGGCGCTTCATGATCAATTCTGATCTGAGCGATCAGCGAATCTCACGCTTGATGGGTGTCGAGATCGAGACCTTGAGAACCTGGATAGCAGGAACGGCAAATCCGCGAAAACAGAGCCTCAGCAAAATACGTTCGTTTCTCAAATGGCACGGGCAAAAGTACTTGATGATCTAAAACAGGGGCGGAGCGAAGTTCTTAGATATAACCGGCACGTCTCAAAAATCCTGCTAACCGCGCGAGCATACATTTTTCAGGTTGAGCCGCTCTTCGAAGCCAAGTTTTCAATGTAATTTGATTCACTCCCAGCTTTGTCGCGGTCTCTCGATCGGTTTCGGTGGACTCCTTCGTGTACTTTTCCAAGGCATCCAGGACTTCATCCGTGCTCATAAAAGCCCTACTGCTAAAGGAAGCCGACAAGATTGTCCACTTCTTTATCTGGGAAGTAGATTTCAGCATCGATCGTCGAAAGGCTTGCCAGTCAGATAGCGGTTGACAATCTGAAATTGAGAGTCATTCTCATCTAAATGCAGGACGCCGAACTTCGCATTGCGCATCTCAGGGCTTCGCACGACACCAAAGACTTTTCGGTAGCGATGTTTTTGCGCGTTGGATCTCAGGTCGTTCTGGTGATCGCTGCGGCCATCGTGCTTGGAGTGTTTGTCTGGCAAGGCGTGACGGCCAAAGGCGCTCCGGACCCCACGAAGCCGCACACCAGCCAGACCGTCGCGCTTCTTGATATCGGCGTCCTCGTGTTCCGCGAAGGGTTGGAGTGCATTTTAGTGCTCTCGGCTATTACGGCCAGCATGGTTGGCACTCATAGCGTCCATCGCCGTCCCATTGCGGCAGGTGCGGGCGTTGGCTTCATTGCGACTCTGATCACCTGGTTTATCGCCGTGGGGGTTGTGAGTAATCTGAGCCAGAGTGTTCCCGCCCTCGACCTCCAGGCGGCAACCGGGCTGTTGGCTGTCATTGTCCTGCTAGTGGTGATGAATTGGTTTTTTCACAAAGTTTATTGGGGCGGCTGGATTTGCCTGCACAATAAGAAGAAAAAGGATCTGCTTAGCAGCGCTAAGGACGCCGGGATTTCAGAACGTCGTTTGCTTTTGGGTCTTGGCCTGTTGGGTTTTGCCTCTTTCTATCGTGAGGGTTTCGAAGTTGTGCTGTTTCTGCAAAGCTACTACCTGCAGTTGGGTGGAACGGTCGTTTTTGGAGGCGCGCTCATTGGGATTTTGCTGTCCGCCGTAGTCGCGGTGCTTACCTTCGTCGCGCACCGCCGTTTACCCTACAGGCAGATGCTGGTTTGGACTGGTGTCATGCTGGGTTTCGTTCTGTTGGTTATGGTGGGTGAACAGGCTCAAGAGATGCAACTGGCGAGCTGGATTCCGACGACGAAGATCGGATGGCTGGAGAATCTTGTTCCGGATTGGATGGGGCTCTGGTTTTCGATATTCCCGACGGTAGAGACACTGGTCGCTCAATTGCTGGCTGCCATTCTTGTGATCGGTTCTTACTACATGGCTCGAAGGCAGAAGGCCTAGTGTACAGTCTCGCATCGCATATAATGGTGATGTCGTTGCGTTCAAAATGGGCCGCCGGCTGGGGAAGCGTATCGGCGGGTCGGCGTATTGGCGTATCGGCGTCTGGGGAGGTAAGACTGCTTCTCGACACGGCTATAATGATCAGGAGGTCTCGACGGAGTTGATGACGCTTTGCAAACGCCGACACACCGATACGCCGATACGTTTCCCCGTCAAATGGCCCACGCCTTCAGGCCGCTCTGCGATAAATTTGGCGATCTGCCCTCGATTTCGGTCGGCGGAGTACTGGAGAATGAGTGAGATATTTCGAATTTGCTAAAAATCGTTCGATGAGTGAAAGCGTACCTGGCCAAAGGTTCGGCCAGGGATTGCGCGATGGCATGATCATCGGGTATTCTATTGTTTTTTTGCTTTCTGAAATTCTCGATGTTCTCTCGGGGCACCAGGACGACAACTGATCTCGATCTCTCAGAAGCTTTCGAGCTCGCCGTTACTTGCACGTAGATATCGCCGGAGGGCATAGGATGTCAGGATACATCGAGCGGGAACAGTGCGCAGCGAAAAGGGACATAGCCCCCGATGACAATCGTCCCAAACTCGTCCCTGCATTCTTCCGTTTCTAGCCCGCTATGAGCTCGTCGCTTCGGCTTTTGCGTGATTTTTGCGGGCTAGCTAGCGGCTGCTTTCGAGCGTGATTCCTTCGAGGAAAAAACGTTGAAAGAAGAGAAACACCACTACGACGGGAAGCACAACCAGACATGAGGCCGCCATCAGCAAGTTGAACTGTATACCGTGCATGGTTTTGAAAAACTGCAGCCCGAGCGATAGGGTGTACAATTTTTCCGTCTGCAAGTAAATCAACGGGCCGAGGAAATCGTTCCACGCACCGACGCCGGCCAGCAAGGCTACTACCACCAGGGCCGGGCGTGTGAGTGGTAAGATGATGCGATACATGATCTGGAACTCATTGGCTCCATCGAGCCTCGCCGCCTCCGACAGATCGGTTGGAATTTGCAGCATGAATTGCCGCAGAAGAAAGATAAAAAATGGATTTCCAAAAAACGTGGGCAGCACCAATGGGATATAGGAATTTACTAAACCTAGACTGGCAAAAAAGGAGAACATAGGCACCATCGTGATCGGATTCACGGGAAACTGGATAAAAATGAAAATCGATGCGATTACCGGATAAAAACACAAGTCCCGCCCCGGCCATTTGATTCGGGAGAATCCGTACGCAATCACGAAATTTGAGAGTACGCTTCCTAACATAGTCAACGCGGCAAATGCCACGGTGTTTTCGAGATAGGAGAGAAACGGGAACGTCTTGGTAGCTTGATCAAAGTTTTGCCATGCCGAGCTGTAGGGCCAAAGCGTCGGCGGGAATCGCGACAGTTCCTGGTCCGATTTCAGCGCTGTCACGAGCATCCAGTACATCGGCGATATGTAGAACAGGCTCATCCCGATAAGGAAAATGCGCGAGACCATCTGCTGCGGGTTCAATCTCCAGGTCGATCCAGGGACGGCTAACTTTGATCGGGCTGAATCATTCATAAGACTCATTCAATGTGGTAGTTCACCCAGAATTTTGATGACCCGAAGATGACGATTGCGAGCGCTGCATTGATGACAAAGAGAATTCCTGAAATGGCCGCGGCAAAGCCGACTCGGCTGTACTCAAAGGCGTTCTTGTAGATGTACAAGGCGGTGAACATCGTTGAATTCAGCGGGCCGCCGCCGGTCATAATATAGGCGGGCGCAAATATCTGCAGGCCCAACCCAATCCCGATGATGATATCGTAAAGAATAGTCGGAGTTAGCAACGGTAAAGTGATGTACCAGAATTTTCTCCAGGGACCTGCGCCGTCCAATGAAGCGGCGTCGTATAGAGTCGATGGAATGGCTTTTAACGCGGCCAGAAAAATCAGTCCGATTTGCCCGGCGCCAAACTGTGCAACCAGCACGATAGCGAGTTTTGACCAATGAGTGTCTCCCAGCCAGTTGATCGACGGGACATGGAATAGGCCAAGCAGGTAGTTGAATAGTCCGAATCGCGGGTTAAGCAGCCATATGAGCATCATCGACAGTGCGAATACCGGCGCGACACTCGGGATGTACAACAAAGCCCGATATAAGGTAATCTCCCGAACCTTCTGGTTCATAGCCAGGGCTAAAGCAATGGCCACGGCGACGCCCAAAGGAACGGCAAGGATGACATAGTAAAAGGTGTTATAAAGCGATGTCCAAAACAGCGGATCGCGGAACAACTCTTCGTAATTCCGAAATCCGATCCATTCAGGTTGTCCAAAACCGGAATACCGCGTCATCCCCAAATGGAAGTTGGAAAGTACCGGGTAGACCAGGAACAGGAAAAAACCGATAATCCATGGGCTGATAAACAGGAGCCCGAGTAACAGACGCCGGAGGTCCCTTCGGACCAGTTTTTCACGAGGCCGCGGCATGGTGAGAGGTGAGGGGCTGAGAGGTGAGAGGCTGAGAGGTGAGAGGTTGTCCGTCGCGCCGGTAGGGTCGCGCTCCCGCGCGACCGGCGTTGCCCGCCGGAATGGTCTTCGCGAGCGGCGTCGAGGTGGTCCAAGGTTGTTTCGCGGGCAGCGCGGACCCTAACGGCGATTATTTACAGAACTGATCCATCTGCGGTTGAACCTCGTCGTCGACCATTTTAAGCGCGGCTTCCGGTGTTTGGCTGTTCGTAATTACTGCCTCCTCAGCTTCCTTCAGCTTATCCCAGAACAAGGCGCCGACTGGAAGCGGCGGTCGCGACTTCGAGATGGGTAATAAGGTGAGGAAAAACTGGTACTCAGGCGCAAACAAATCTTTGCGTTGCAGCAGACTCTTCAACGTTGGTAGTGATGCAGCCTCTTGGGCCAGGAACGTCTGTCCTTCCTCCCCTGCAACGAACCGGAGGAACTGGTAAGCGGCTTCCAGGTTTTTGACACCCTGAGGGATTACGACCGACCAACCGCCAGACCAGGATGTTTTCAGACCGTTGGGTGCGGGAATGTACGTCACGCCGTACTCGAGATTGGGCGCTGCGTCCTTCATCGCCGCGAAGACCCAATTGCCCGTGATGACGAAGGCAACCTTACCGGTGAAAAAAGGCATCTGCGAATCTGGAAGCGTTCCTACCGAGGGCCATTGCCAGTAGGTGTCGACAAAGGTTCGGGCCTTTTGCGGGTCCAGGGCCTTGGCCCAATCGTACAAAAACTGGTAGCCTTTCACCACGCCCGGATCGGTCGCTGTTACTTTGCAATTCTTGAAATCGAAGAAACTGCCGCCGAAAGCATATCCCCAGGTATAGCCCCAGCCTTGCTCAAGCCAGGGAACAAAGCCGATCCGGGTGTAAGCGCCGGATGCATCTGTCTGGTTGAGCTTAAACGCGATCTCTTTGAAGCGATCGGGCGCAATTGGCCCTCGTGCCGGATCGAATTCGCTCAAGTCGATGCCGGCTTCCCTGAGCAATTGCTTGTTATAAAAAAGCACACGTGCATCGGTATTGGTCGGTAGAGAGTAAATTTTATTTTGATAGAGCACTTCCTGCCATGGTCCCTCGGAATATTTCTGGCTTAGGTCTTGCCCTTCTTTCTTTATCAATGGGGTGAGATCAGTTAGCAATCCGGTTGCGGCACGCTGCGCGATCGTAAAGCGATCGAGCACTGCGACATCCGGACCGACGCCGCTTCGAACCGCCGTCATGAGCTTGGCCGCGTCGGTTTCGGAGCCGGGGACGACCTCGACGCTGACTTTAATGTTGGAGTTTTTTTGACTGAATGCCTCGGCCGCTTTTTGATAGGCAGCCTTTTCATGGGCCGCTAGAGACGAGTTAATCCAGAATTTGATTTGTGTTTGTCCATGGGCGCTTGCCGAAACCCAGAGGCAAGAGCCAAGCAGTATCAGCGTCCTAACTTCGATTCTCATTTTATTTTAGGGGGGTAGGTTTTTCGATTAAAGGTTGAGTACGAACACTCCGGTCAAGAGAGGTCGTCACAGATTCGACCTGACCAATACAAGCTTCCTACGCATCTCGGTCAAATCTCAACTTTGAATCCAGTTGTTGGATTCGGCGCACTCCTCCAGTCGCGAGCGCCGGTTCCGGTCGGCGCCTGTTCTGGGACGAGCTGATAGAAGCTCGGTAGGGTCTGCGCTCCTGCGCGACCGGCGTTGCTCGCGAAACAACCTGGATCGCCGACGCCGCTCGCGAAGGATCCTCTACTGGCGGGCAACGCCGGTCGCACGGGAGCGCGACCCTACCGGCGCGACGGACCCCCTCTCACCATGCCGCCCTGCGGGTGAACGCCGGAGGCAGATTCAACCCCCGGCTCCAATGTACCGAGCCATGTAATCGGCAACCCGGACGACCCGTCCACGCGAGGGAATATCAACGATAATATATCCTTGTGGACCGACGCTACGATCGGTCTGGGTGTCGAAAATCAGGACCCCAGAAATGCCTTGCTTGGAACTGCTGGAAATTCCTTGAGTAAAATACGCTCCGCTCGTCTCTGAGCGATCAAGCTTAGTTGAAAACTCTGCGCTAAGTTCTGGTGCGAGCAGAGCCGAAGCTTCGACGGCAAGGTATCGTGGTTCGGCGCCGACACGGGCTGAATTCTTCTCCCAATATTGGCGTGCGCGCTGTTCGGCCAATCGAATCTCGTTCGATGCAGGATAGTAAGTATCGATGGCAAAATCGCGATTATCGACTTTCGCGGAATTCATTGTGCCACATGCGGAAAGAAGCGCCGCCACGGCAAAAAAGATCGAAGATTTGTGGTTCATTAGATTCAGACCCTTAAGATATATACCGAAAGAGGGGCGGCATATTCCCCAGATTAGAGAACAATCGCGCGATCTCTGAAATAGACATTTTCAACAGACGCGTCTCATTTCTCACAAATCACTTTGATTGCGCTTTCACGGGTTGGAGGACGGTGATGATGGTGGTTTTGGATAAATGCGTTTCAGGACAACCGTTGGATGCAGTCGATGCTGTCCATACTCCCCATAATTACCACCAACCACCGTCCGCGTAAATAGCCTGTACTCCGCCGAATTGTCCGATCGAGCCTCGGACAGGAGATCCGATAACGAGTATGCCATCAGAAGACGCCAGGCGGCCGGTGCGTTGATCGAAGATCAGCAGAAATTCGACCGGGAGACTGCCTGTATTGTGCATTAGATCGTCGCCATAATAGCCTTTCATCGGAACTCGTCCCAAGGCAATCCTCCAATTCAGACCGGGAACTTCGTCTGCGTTTAGCTGATATGCGCGCACAGCTACGAACGGTGTTTTGGTTAGCGTTAATCGTCCCTTTGTATTGGCCCGGCGGAGAAAGTTCTGGAATCGCTTTTGAGCGAGCTGCGTTTCCTTCGGATATGGCCGGGCAATCATAAACGCGTAATCATTCGGACCGAATGGTGTTCCCGGTGTGCTCGGAGACGTGGTACAGGATCCGCAAAACAAGGCGACAAAAGCTCCCAGAAAAAAGGATGGTTTCACGGAATAGAGGTGGGGTTCTGCCTGACAAGAAGAGAATATAAAACCATGGACGGGACCGTACTGCGGACGGTAAAATAGAGTATGACTCAGTCGAGTCTGCCTGGTCTGGATGACTGTTTGACGGATCCAGTGTTCTGGCTTGGTATCGTGGGTCCTGCAATCATATTGGTGGTAGTCTCAGTGTATTTCTTCCGGGTGGACTACAAAGCAAGGTTGGTCAAGTCCGAAAGAAGATCAGCGTCCAAACCAAGCCAGAAGAGGAGAAAATCTTGGGAATAGGCCGGGCCTCTCCAGCCCCATGCCTCAAGAGAAGAAAATCGAATCTCGCCATCGCCCATTTCTTAATCTAAAACTGGATCCTTGCTGCAGTCGACACCCCCTGGCAAAAGAAAGCTCGCTCTGTTGGCCGGAGCTCTCACATTGCTGGCGCTTGTCATTGGCCTGGCCGTCGTCGCCATCCGCTACTTCGCCTCCCAGCGTCCGGAAACGAAGCCTACGACAGCAGAGGTGGCGGCGCAGCCGTCTGCGCAACCAACCGCGCCGGTCGCAGTGGCGTTCCCCAGTCCGTTGATCAGTGCCACGCCGAGCAAGGAGGAACTGGCGCGCAGGGCTTTGGACAACGCCACGAAGGAACGTCCGTGGGTCAACGGCCTGGGTATGAGGTTCGTGCCTGTGACTGGCACCCAGGTGCTATTCAGCGTCTGGGATACACGGGTACAAGACTTTGAGATGTTCGTGAACAGTACGGGCTACGATGCGACGGGAGGCATGTACTCGATTGGCAAGGAGGGGTGGAAGCAGCAGCGCGATGCGACATGGAAGGAACCCGGGTTTAGCCAGGGAGCTACCCATCCGGTGGTGGGCGTTAGTTGGAATGACGCGAAGGAATTCTGTAAGTGGTTGACGAAACGCGAGCGAAATGCGGGAGATTTGCCTGAAGACAGAGAATACCGGTTGCCGAATGACGAAGAATGGAGCACCGCGGTGGGATTGAAGAATGAGGTAGGAAGTACCCCGGCAGAGAAGAGTGGCAAGATCAAGCTGTTTCCGTGGGACATCCCACGGAAACGGGACAAAAGCTGGCCGCCGCCTGCTGGAGCTGGGAATTACGCCGGGGAAGAGGCAAAAAACGGGGTCGAGCCCGTCGACTTCCAAGTGATTGAAGGCTATAACGACGGCTACCCAAGGACTAGTCCAGTGGGAAGCTTTGAGCAGAATTTTAGTGGTTTGTACGACATGGGAGGCAACGTATGGCAATGGTGCGAAGATTTGTCTATTCTTCAAGGCCGGCGTGTGCTGCGCGGCGCGTCGTGGGGCGATAGCAACCCCGACAACCTGCTTGCTTCGTATCGCACCGACGGCACCCCTGATCGCCGTTACGCTTTTGTCGGTTTTCGTTGTGTTTTAGCGGTAGAGTCTTCGCGGTAAGGCAGGCGCTTAGCACTTGCTCTTTTTAGAAAAACGCGGAATTGCACGCGTCGGCTCCAGCCAAACAGGCGTGACTTCTAAGTAATCCCTGAGCTGAAAGAACTCGTACAAAGGCTGTTGCAGCTCTGCGACTACGGCTTTTTCAAACTCGTTTTGGAAGCGATCCAATAAAGCGCCATCAAGGTGGGAACGAAGTAGGGAAAAACACCGTAGAATGTGTCGCTAACAGAGTGCGAGCGGCTATCGATGATAAGGAAAGTCGGGGTAAGAAACGCGATCGCAAGGCTGACAAGCAGCCAGCCAACCAACGATATTGGTCGGTATATCAAACCCCATGGCTCGAACCAAATGAGCTTCATGAACGCTGAGTGGAATCGACTTCGGAAAAGTGCTTCTCCCGAGGACGAAGTCAAGACACCGACGGTCCGCGTGGAAAGCGCACCTTTCAAAACGTCTCTACGTCGGGAGGTTCGGTCGGCCTATTCGTCGTCGGAGTACGGTCGCGACCGCCGAAGCTACGCCGGCCGAGCTCGCCTATCACGGTAAGGATATCGGCGGATTGTGCCGAGAATGCGATCATTTAAGAAGGCAAAGGCTGGAGCCTTCGCTTACCCTTGCATCAAGGCCAATTGCCAAATCCGATGTACCGGGCAATGTAATTGTCAAAACGGGCAAGACCCCCTAGCGGCGGCGTATCGACTGAAATAAATCCGGTATTGCCTACGAAATGACCCGTGCGGATGTCAAAGATCATGACGCCTTTGAGCTCCAAATAACTGTAGCTGCGCCGTCGATTGCTAGCCGTCGTCTCAGAATGGTTCAGTTTCGGGGAAAGGTTATGGACATCGCCCGGGAAAATTTTTGAGGTCTCTACAGCGAGATAAAACGGGTCATT
>DASZGG010000153.1:0-9871 GCA_035939025.1 Chthoniobacterales bacterium
CCGGGCGGGCGGCCACTCAAGTGCCTGGAATAATTCTCAATCCCGCTGCAGAAGCCCATCTCCTGCATCATTTCCAAGTCAAACTCAGTGCGCATCTTGATCCGTTGTGCTTCGAGAAACTTGGCGTGCGCCTCGAACCATTTCACCCGATCATCGAGTTCCTCGCGAATCGCCTTGAGCGCGCGCTGCATCTTTTCGTGAGGAGTCACGAACTGCTTCGCAGGATAGAATGCAAAACGGTCGAGCATCTCTGCAGCATGACCGGTCAATGGATCGAAGCGGGTGATCATATCGATCTCGTCACCAAAAAATTCGACCCGTATGGCTTCCTCGTCGAAGGTGGCTGGATAGACTTCGACCACATCGCCGCGTGCACGAAATCTACCGCGAGTCAGAGCTACATCGTTACGCTCGTAGAGCATATCGACTAGCTTTGCGAGCAGGAGTTCGCGGGAGATTTGCTGACCTTTGGCTACGACACAAACCATGTTTGCGTAGTCTTCCGGAGAACCCAGACCATAGATGCAGGAGACGCTCGCAACGACAATGACGTCGTCTCGCGAAAGCAGCGAACTAGTGGCAGAGAGACGAAGCCGCTCGATCTCCTCGTTAATGGACGAATCCTTTTCAATGTAGGTATCAGTCCGTGGAATGTAGGCCTCCGGCTGGTAGTAATCGAAGTAGCTGACGAAGTATTCGACAGCGTTGTTCGGGAAAAATTGTTTGAACTCGCTGTAGAGCTGCGCAGCGAGGGTTTTGTTGTGCGAAATTACCAGCGTTGGCTTGTTCAGGGCAGCGAGGACGTTGGCAGCCGTAAAGGTTTTACCGGAACCGGTCACCCCAAGTAGCGTTTGGTGCCGGTTACCAGCCTCGAGCGAACGAAAAAGTTGATCGATCGCCCGTTGCTGATCACCCCGCGGTTTGAATTGAGATGAGAGTTCGAAAGGCATTAGGGGAAGAATTCAGAAGTTCAAGAGTTGCAGGAGTTCAGAAAATCTCGGACGCTGAAGAAACCAGGTTAGTATGGAAGGCGGAAACTCCGAAGAACGGAGAACTGGGAGTTGTCCCATTCTGTAACTCCTGAACTCCGGCAACTTCTGAATTCTTCCCCCTTATTCTTCTGCAACTACCGGATTGCTGAGAACCCCAATTTTCTCAATTTCTATTTCCACGAAATCCCCGGGAGCCAGGTATTGAGGCGGATTCATGGCCATACCCACACCTTGGGGTGTTCCCGTCAGAATCACAGTACCCGGGTAAAGAGTGGTGCTTCCGCTCAGGAATTCGACAAGCGTCGGTACATCAAATAGCATGTCCGAAGTGTTTGAACTCTGGCGAGTTTTCCCGTTGACTCGAGTCCCGATCCGAAGCGAATTCGGGTTCGGGATCTCGTCTTTGGTCACGATCGCCGGCCCAAGCGGCGCAAAGGTGTCGAAACTCTTTCCCCGACAAAACTGACCGCCGCCGAAACGCTTTTGCCAATCGCGCGCGCTGACATCGTTGGCGGCGGTATAGCCGAAAACAACCTCCAGCGCCCGGTCCTTTGAGACGTTCTTACACTCTCGGCCAATGATTACGGCCAACTCGCATTCGTAATCCACCTCGTCGCTACGAAGCTTTGTCGGGAGGACGATTGGATCACCTGGGTTCTGCAGAGTGTTAGGGCTCTTCAAAAACAAAACTGGCCACTCAGGAATCTTAGCTCCGGTTTCTTCCGCGTGTTTTCGATAGTTCAGGCCGATACAAAGAATCACTCTAGGCTCTATGGGCGCCAGAACTTTGACCATCTTCGATTCATGGCCCGTGACTTCAAAAGTTCGAAAAATATCTCCGCGAATATCGAAACAACGACCGCCCGGTTGTTCGGCGGCAAACCGGATGTCTCCCTCTTGCGCAAGATAACGAATGATCCGCATAGGGGAATAACTAGGTGAGGTTGGACGTGGAAGCAAATCCCTGGCAGCGGAACTCTGGCTACGCCGGAAAATTCCGATGCTTTTTGGCGGCCACACGCACATTGCGGGCTAGATAGAATGATGCAAAGACAAGGGCGGTTTGGGCCTGGGCGGCCTAAGGGGCCGGCGGAATGTAGCATAGGCTTCCAGCCTGTCCGGGCCGACAGGTCTATGTCGTTGGATAGGAGCAAGATACAGGCTGGAAGCCTATGCTACATTGCAACTATCCACTTCGACTGACGGAACCCCGCGATCCGGATGACTAAGCGCTTCGAAACGACTCTGCCGTCGCTTCCACGAGCTCTGCCGGATCCGATGCCAGTTCGAGGGGAGGTCGGAGGGTTGATTCCGGTCCGGCGGCCGGCGATGCAGTGTGCCGAACCGACTCTTCTCCGGCGGTTTCGGGCGCGCGAACTTCGTCTACGGCGGGACTCGGCTCTCGTTCGGAGTCCGCGTTGACCTCCTCGTCAGCCTCAAGGAGCACGGCCTCCGATTCTTCATCGGGGGAGGAATCCGCCTTCTCAATTTCGAGGTTGAGTTGGGCCGAGGGATGCACGCTACCTTTTTCTGACTCAGCTGGTTTTGGCGGCAGCGGCAGATCGAGCGTACCATCCGCGAATTCAATGACATGGCCGGCCTTTGCCAGCCAAATCAGATCGGTCGCAAGGGCAGTTTTCGCATGTTGGTACTCGGAGCTGGCTTCATCGGTTGACTTTGCGCCGATGAGTTTAGCGAGAACCTTCTCCGCCAGCTGTTTCCTCGAGATCTTCGGGTATGATTTAATGGTCGAAAGGATCGCGGCCAGGTTGGATGAGACTGACGCTTGATTCGGGTCGAACAGTTGCGGCCGAACCGTCGAAATATAGAGGATTCTTTTCTTGTGTTTAAAGACGTGCAGCCCGGCCTGGTTCAGACCGTGCCGCAGGGCGCCGGCGATTTGAGCCGGAAAACGGTTTTCACGGTCCCTGGCCTTGCGGATGGCTGCAATAATCCCCCGGTCCGGGAGATGCCGGGCTGTCTCGCCGGACAGTTCTGTGGCTAAACAGGGCCGGATGAGGCCGGGCAAATGATTGGTTCGGAAATGCTGTTCAACCGCGGCGAGGTTGTCGAAGGTGACAGGACTTTCCTGATTCTTCGTTCGGAACGTGACAGCTTTTCGTGCCTCGTCTTTCCATTGCTCGACGACCTGCGCATCGTTTGTGATCTCAATGGCGCGCCGGTAATCGTCGAAGCTCATCCGCCGACTGAACCGTTGCTCGTAGAGCGCCCGAAGGGCGGGTTGGAAAGCATGATAGTTGGTGGGTCCGAGGACCTTGCCGGTCAGGGTGCACCGAGCTACGGACGTGTAATTTCCTTTAATCGGCTCTTTTTCGACAATCTGGGTCTCGTAAAACTCGTCTTTCTTCTCGGTGAAAGCGTTTCGCTCCAGAGCGCTTGAATCCATTGCGACCGGTCCATAGTCGCCGAATTGGTAAACCATCGTGTGATTGTCCAATGAGCGGACGCGGATCCGGTGGCGCTCGGGTCGTTCTAAAAACATCCGGGCCAGCCCGAACAATGGATAAGCGACGTGCCCAAGCTTGATCTGCTGGATGATCTTTGAAAAAGCGCGTTCCTCAGGGAGAAAGTCGATCTGGACAGGGGCCGGCTCGACCTCTGGACGTGGGACTTGTTCTTCCCGTCGTTGAAAACGCGGTCGATCGTTTCGTAGCGGCTTCGGACCGCCGCCTTCGGTGGCGCGTTGGATCGGGCCCTGCGGGCTCTGGGGGCTCTGAATAGGCCGGTTGCTCGCAGGGGGCTTTCGATCAGCTTGTTCTCGGCGACTGCGGTCAGTTGGAGAAATCGAACGCCTGGGACGTTCGTCGCGCCGATCCCGTCTCCCGCGCTGGTGACGGTCCTGCTGTGCGTCGCCCTCGTAGTCTGCGTAGCGGTTCGCAGGCTCCGATTCCTTCAGCCAATCGGGCGTTAAACGAAGATCGAGAGAGGGAAGAGGTTCCGTCATGGTCACGTTAGAGGTAACAATATTTAGCCTAAAAGTAAAACAATCGGAGCAATCGCCAAGGCAAGTAATGGAAACGGGCGTCTAGGTTGTCGTTTCCAACTGATAGATCAACACAAAAGTGGTTACAGTCCAGATTAAACCAGCGAAACCGGCGCCCGGTTGTGTCAAAGATTCGCAACAAAGCGAGTTTATTTTGTTCGATTGGCGGCCAAGTTGCGGCGAATTCAGCGGAATTTTTTGGGTGTGATCGTGGAGACTGAAACTCCTTGGGCGAAACCAAGCGTTTCAGGCCACAAGAAAGTAGTTGCTATTTGACGCAATTAATTTAGTTGCCATCACCGGGCTAGATAAATTAACCGTAGGCACGTCTTAACCACAACCGAGAAGAAAACGCGATTTTATGTCAGAGAAATCCATCGAAGAAAAGGTGAAGGAGATCATCGTCGAGCAGCTTGGGGTCAATCCTGAGCAAGTTACCTCTAACGCTTCCTTCATTGAGGATCTCGGCGCTGACTCGCTTGATACGGTCGAACTCGTGATGGCCTTCGAGGAGGAGTTTTCTGTCGAAGTTCCTGATGAAGATGCCGAAAAGCTGCAGACGGTCGGCGACGTCATCCGTTACATCGAAGAGCGGGCCAAATAAGCGGGTAGGAGCCCGGGATGTTTGCGATCTGCCTTGCCTGCCAGGGAGAGGCGCGTACGTGTCATTGAATGGACGGTGGCCGTTGCCATCGGGTATTTTCGTTTTAGGTCTGTACTCAGGCTCTTCCACCTTCATTGGACGTGCAGGCCCGGATCGCGCTGGAGCGCGTCCCGACCACTCTGTGACGCCGGACCACGAAGGAGCGTGTCCCTCTGCGACACCGGATTGCGCGGCAGTGCATTCCTGCCGGCGGCCAAGGGTCGTAAGCGAAGGCTCCAGCCTTTGCCTGCCTCTCAAGCGAAGCTCAAAACGCAAAACTATTCCCGGCGCGTTTGTTTCCTTTGTGAAACCGATTAGATTCGAAGATTTTACTTATGCATTCGGAAGACGATCTTCAGTACGCCATCGATAACACAAAGGTGATTCTTTCCCCAGAACGGCGGATCGAAACGTTTGGCACGACCAGCTTCCACTTCTATCTCGTAACAGAGCTAATGGATAGGGCGAACGAGATCCGGGTCCGCGACGGCAGGATTCAAGCCGATCGACCCCAGATTTTGACTGCCGAAAATATCGCGAAGCTGACCCTCGAAGGCTTCGGAGAGAAAGCGCGGAAATTTGCCGAGATGCTACAGATGCGAAATGCCGCAATGCTTAAATATGGATTTCAAATTCGCAAAGACGATCTTTCCGAGCGTCTGGTGCATGATTCGATCGAAGCGGTCCTGGATCGCGTCACGAGTCAGGTTCCGGAGGCGTTGCGGAGTTCAAGTGCCGTAATTTGTGGCGTCGACGAGGGCTGGGAGATCTGTCTGCTGAAGTTTACGGTAGAAATGATTCAACAGTCGGCTGGTGGGAATATTCAGGATTTCCGGCGCAAAGGTATTATTTAGCGTCTCGTCCGCCGAATGAATAACCTGGTGAAGCTTCTCGTCATCGCGGGGCTGGCACTTGGGATCTTCGGAGGGGGAGGATTTCTCGCGTACCGGCTGTTTTTCAAATCGATGGACAGGCGTGGAAACCTGGGTCAAGCAGTCGTAACACCAACGCCCGACCAGGGTATCACGATGCTCGATCAGGCGAAACAACAACTCGGGGCTGGCGATCGATTCGATGCGGAAAGAATCCTATTGGCGCTGATCCAGACCTTTCCTGACTCGATCAAGAGCGCTGACGCTAAACAACTGCTCGGCGACCTGAACATCCAGGCGTTTTTTTCACCGACGCAAGGTCCCGATAAGACAGAATACGTTGTTGCACGTGGCGACTCGATAGCGAAAATCGCCAATAAGACCAAGTCTGCCGCCGAGCTGATCTTCAAAGCCAACGGTCTCGAAAGCATGGTCATTCAGCCCGGTCAACGGCTTATCATTCCGAAGGGGCAGTTCAGCTTATTGATTAACAAGAAAAGGCAGGATGTAACCTTGTTGAAAAACGGGAACTTTTTCCGGTGGTACAAACCTCTGGAAGTCAAGTTACCGCCGACGATCGTTCCCGGGCAGTTCAAGACTCGCGAGAAGATCGCGTGGTCTGATGGAGCCCGCGTTGCGTTTGGTGAAAAAAAATACCTCGGAAGCAGCCGGTGGATTGTCGTAAACGATAATGGTGTCACCCTATACTCCGAAACCAATCCCAATCCCCAAACCCCCAATGCTCAAAAGCCAAATGCCGGGATCATGCTCGGACCGACCGACATGGAGGAGCTCTTCGCTCTGGTCACGAAGGAAACACCGGTAATCATCAAATGAAGGTTCACCCGCTGGAATTTGAGAAGCCAATCGTCGAACTCGAGAAACAGCTGGACGAGCTGAGGAAGCATTCGAAGTTGCATTCTTTTGATCTCGAGCGCGAAGTGCGGGCGATGGAGGAGAAGATTGAAGAGACCAAACGCGAAATTTACGATGGGCTTACAGCCTGGCAAAAAGTGCAGGTTGCGCGGCATACTGCGCGGCCGTTTGCCCTTGATTATCTGAACTCTGCTTTTTCGGATTTCTTCGAACTGCACGGCGATCGGCTTTTTGGAGACGACCAGGCTATGCCCTGCGGGTTCGCCACAATTGCGGATTACCGTTGCGTCGTGGTCGCGCATCAAAAGGGTCGGGATACGAAGGAGAATATTCGACGCAATTTCGGGAGCGCAAATCCTGAAGGCTACCGAAAGGCTCTCCGTATCATGCGGCTTGGGGAAAGGTTTCGCCTTCCGGTGATCTCGCTAATTGACACACCGGGGGCTTACCCGGGAGTCGGGGCCGAAGAAAGACATATCTCGGAATCTATTGCCGTGAATTTGCGTGAAATGATGCTTTTGCGCACACCTATAATCGCCGCGGTGATTGGTGAAGGTGGTTCCGGCGGGGCCTTGGGAATAGGGGTCGCTGATCGTGTCCTGATGCTGGAGAACTCCTACTATTCGGTCATCAGTCCGGAAGGTTGTGCCGCAATTCTCTGGAAACACCGTAGCCACGCACCGGAAGCGGCGGAAGCGCTGAAGCTGACCGCTGCACAGCTTAAGGAGTTGGGGTTGATCGACGAGGTCGTTCCGGAACCGCTTGGCGGTGCTCATCAGGATCATGGACTCGCGGCGCGGAATCTGCAGACTGTTCTCCTATCTCATCTCGATCAGCTAACGACGATACCGATCGATAGGCTTCTCAATGAGCGCTACGAGAAGTTTCGCGGGATGGGAAGCGTTATCGAAGGCTGAGGCCTCCGGAATGGGGGAATTGACTCACACAGAGGTCACGGAGGTCACAGAGGATGATTTTAAGAGATAGGCTGAAATTGGGAGCCGATTGGGTGCGGACAACGTTGATATTTCCTCTGTGACCTTCGTGACCTTGGTGTGAGCCTCTTAATTTTTTCCGCAAAACCCAAAACCCAAAACTCAAAACTTATCTCCCCGGGTGCGCTTGATATACGCGCGAGCCGCCTTGCGGATCTCTCCGGCCACGTCGCCTTCCGCTTTTGCATGCTTCGGTTTAAACCACGGGAAATAGCCAACGAGATCGTGAAATACGAGGATTTGTCCGTCGCAGTCGGCGCCGGAACCTATGCCAATTGTGGGTATCGAGATAGCGCGAGTGATCTCAGCGGCTACGGGGGGGTCGATTAACTCGAGAACGACCGCAAATCCGCCGCTTTCCTCGACCGCACTGGCGTCGTTCAGTAAGGCGTTTCGTTCTTCAGCCGTTCGGCCTTTGATCCTGTAACCTCCCTCTTCAAGCACGTGCTGCGGCAGCATGCCGATGTGTCCGACAAACGGGATACCGGCAGAGGTGATTGCCCGGATCTGCGCGGAGCAAGCCTGCCCGCCTTCCAATTTCACTGCGTGAGCCCCGGCATCAATCAGCCGCTTGGAACTGGCTACCGCGAGATCCACGTTGTCATAGCTGTGGATCGGGAGGTCAGCCACCAGGAGGGCTGATGACGTGCCCCTTGCCACCGCTCGAGTGTGATGGATAACCTCTTCAAGTTGAACATGAGTCGTGTCCGGGTAGCCAAGCACCGCCATTCCAAGCGAGTCGCCTACCAGAATGAGATCGATTCCGGCTTCGTCCAGAAGCTTCGCCGTGGGATAGTCGTAGGCCGTGAGAGCCGCAATCCCTTGATGAGTTCTCTTCGAGCTTCGGATGGTATCGGGAGTAATCTTATTCACTATTTAACAATGGATGATGGAGTCGAAGGACTTTGCCCGAGTCTTTCAGGTCTGCGAGAAGCGCCCGGACGCACAACGAATAACCAGGTAGAATCAGTTCGGGCGCTATTTCGGCCAAGGGTGTTAAGACGAACCGGCGTTGACCGAGTCTGGGATGGGGAATGATGATCTCAGGGTTATTCAGGACGAGATTGCCAACGTACAAAACGTCCAGATCGATTTTTCGTGGAGAGTTTCGGGGTTTCTTCGATGGACGGCCCATCTCTCGCTCGATCTGTAGCAACTGGTCCAGCAGAGCAACGGGTGGCCCGCTGAAATTGATCTCCATCACGGCGTTAAGGTAAGGTGTCGTTCCGGGCTCGCAATCGACCGGGGTTGTTTCGTAGATAGAGGAGACCCGGATAGGAACGCCAGGTTCATGCAAAGAAGATGCTCGTTTGCATCCTTCGCAAAGGTTTGCGAGACGATTCTCGATATTGGACCCTAAGGCGATTCCGCAACGCATTGGTTTTGTGGCTGGCGACTAGAGGCTAGCGGCTAGTCTGTATATTCTCAAATGGATCACGCTATTGCGGGTCCTTTTAGTGGCTGGTGATTCTCGCCGATGCGTCCGTGACTTTCCTTCCAAATGCGAATAGACAATTGCGATGAAGCCCGCTGAGTTTCGACACATCTTATCATCTCTCGACCTCTCTGACCGACCACACGAATGGGCCTGTCGCCAGCAAATGGTTGAATTGCTTGATTCCTGCCCGAACTGCTTCAGGCGCGACAATTTTCCCGCTCATTTCACCGGGAGCGCGTTCGTGGTTAGCGCTGACGGTGCGCGCGGGCTATTGCATCATCATCGTAAGCTCGATCTCTGGCTGCAATTTGGAGGCCATTGTGACGGTGAGGAAGACGTGCTCTCGGCGGCGCAGCGCGAAGCATACGAGGAATCAGGAATCAGCGGATTAGTCGTTGCATCTGCCCGTCCCTTTGATCTCGATATCCACGAAATTCCAGCGCTGGGAAACGAGCCTGCACATTTCCACTACGATGTTCGATACCTTCTCATTGCTCCAGAGCATGCGGAGGCTTGTACCAGTCCGGAGAGCAAGGAACTACGTTGGTTCACCGGCGAAGAGATGAAGGACTGGAATTTAGACTCGGGCCTTCAGCGGTTGATCGAACGGTGGCAAGCTCTTTTGATTCGGCGATCACACAGTTGAGTTCGAAGGTAGTGGCTAGGAGCGGAAAGCGATTGGTCGGCATCCGGCGGTAGTTCGCGCGCGTGGCGTGGTAGGGATGCGCTCCCGCGCGTCCGGCGTCGCGCGTCCATAGAACAATGAACAAAATGCGCAAAAAGGCGTGAATTGACGATAAAGGGGGCCGCGACGGGTTCCAGACTTGCAACGCCGGACGCGAGCCCTCCTCACCAGGCACTAGCCACTAGCCACTAGCCACCAGCCACTAGCCACTAGCCACTAGCCACTAGCCACTAGCCACTAGCCACTAGCCACTTCCTTCAGCCCCAACACATCCTGCATGTCGTACCAACCTGCGGGCTTGCCGATCAGCCAGGTTGCAGCTCGGAGGGCGCCTTTTGCGAAAGTATCCCGCCCCGATGCACGGTG
>DASZGG010000154.1:0-6538 GCA_035939025.1 Chthoniobacterales bacterium
CGAGTACATCCGAGGCAGTGGCCCTTGGATTGAAAAAGAGCAAACCGTTCTTGGGAGCGTAGAGCGGAAATAAGGCATCGAGGGATTCCGTGATCTCTTGCTCCGAGCCTCCGAAACCGAATGTCACCTGACCGGGAAGAGCGCTTCCCGCATAGCCGTGTCGCGGAAAGAGAAGAAGCGCGAAGAACGCAACGACAATAATGCCTGAGAGTAAGGTGCGAGTACCGGCGCTGCGAAGCGAAGTGAGAGTAACAGAATGACACCAAGTCCTAAAACCTGAGCCTCTAGGCATTGCGGTGAGATCATCAGACATGCCCGTGTTTTGCAAGAAGCTTTTGTCTGCATGTACCGGTGCTTATGTACACCGCCATCTCGAACGTTTGCCGAGCGAACTAGGCAGCATACGACGGATGGCTCGTGAAGGCTCAGCAGATCGAAAGAGATCGTAAGGAAGCTCTACGAACCTCGGCCCGTCATTGTCGCTCGATGAGCAAATCCTATGCCATCTCGGTTGATAGGCTCGGCAAGCTAGGGTGGCCAGAGGGTGATCTCGATGGCGATCACCTCGTCTGTGGCTAGGCAAACTTGACGATTCAAGCGCGCGTGGACCAAGAACCCCGAAGACGCGCAAAAGCCTTTCGACATGCTTCAAGCAAAGAGAAGGAAATGATCTGAGTTGAGAACACAATGCGACGCTTCAAAGATGGCTACAACTACTTCGGCAGATATCCGGAGAAGGTTCTTGCCTTCATCCCCACCCTGAAAGTCGCGTGGTTATCGTATATGTCGTAGTCATCGACCTACGACATCTACAACTGAAGCAAGCCAAGCTGAAGCCCATGGTCCCTTGCATCACGCTTACGTCTCTGCTGACAGCGTTCCGAGAGTATGGCGGTGTGTTCGGTGTTGGCGTTTCGATGCGCGCAGGTCCCATTTACGCATCTAGGTGGAAAAAGTTCTTAACGCGCGACAAGAGATCATGTTGTTCGATTGCGACTTGGTGAATCGCCGCGTGGTCGAGCGTCGTAAAAAGATATTGTTTCCTCGCAACCGCATTACTAACCGATTCGACCAACTCAGGCCGGGATGCCAGGATCGGCTTTAAATCCTCCGAGCAAAATCCCAAGAGGACACCGGGAGTGATCGCCGTGAGAGTTGAACTCGCGGCCATGCCCGTCAAAAGAGAGACCTCACCGAATAAATCGCCCGGCCCGAGCCTTACGGACTTCAGCACTCGTCCATCCGCCACTTGACGCGCGCCTTGAATGACACCGTAGGAAACAAATTGGACCGACTCCAATTTCAATCCTTGCACCAAAAGCTCCTCGCCGACTTTGAAATGACGCCTTACAATTTTCGCTCTCAATTTCGCTTTCTCTTCGGCGCTCAAGGGCTCGAGCACGGATAGCCGATCGAGATAATCTTCTTCCCCAAAAAAATAGATTGGACGTGCATGCGATAAATGCGGGCCGGGGCGCGCCCGTTTATACAACTGCCTAAAAATCTGCGAACGGGCCTCTCCGGCCGAGGCTATCGAAGAGGTACTAAATGAAATTTCGTACGTGACCCGATCACTTTCGAGCGCGATTTCAGCAACCAAGGGAAGCGGTTTTTCCAGGATCGCCGTGCACGCCATGGCAGCGCCCTTCAGAATTTCAGTCGCAAATTCCGGCTCGTTCCGACTATCTACGGCTACAATCAGACTTCCGTTGTAGCGCGCGCTCAAGGCAGTGTGGTTTTGAATCCGCATTTTTGCCATAGAGCTGTGCGGAACGATGACGACATCGTTCTGAGGATTCCTAAGGTGCGTTGAACGCCAGTTTATTTGAATTACATCGCCTTCGACTCCACCCTCCAGAAGGATGGCATCGCCGACGTCGTAAGGCTTCTCGACGCTCAGAGATAGCCCAGAAAAGACATCTCCAAGCGTATTCTGTAGAGCAAGGCCCAGAACAATTGCAAGAACACCGGAAGTCGCGACGATTCCTTGAAGCGGCAACCCAAAAACAAACCCCATCATTGCCAAACCGGAGCAGACGTAGATGCAAGCCGCGATGATATCTGACAAAATTTTGTTTTCTTTTGACGTCTTTTCCAGCACCGCCGCCAACGCAAGAATCCCGATCATCTCACGCGCAGCCAAGGCCCACCAGGAGCAAGCAAGAAGTTGCAGCCAGAACTCGCGAGGCAAATCTTTTACTTTGAATACCGGACTGAATGGCGAACCGATCAACGCTACGATGAGAATTGTCTGGACGGTAAACAATGCCGACATGCACAGAAATCTAAGGGCTCGTTTGCGAGTGGGAATGAGCCTTAAGGCAAGAAGATAGACAACAGTCGCGAGGACAAAAACAAGGGATAGATCCATAGCGAAAACGGCAAATCTAAGGAAATGACCAGGACATAAGGCAGTAAACTATTCCCTTACCGCCCATGGATTGAAGTCGTCGAAAATAAGTAACCGTAATCCTCGCGAACCCACTTTTTCGCGCTGTGCCGCAAACACGAACTGCGCGCGAGGTTTATCGCAATGCCGTTTGCGATTCGGTGTTTGACTGGTCCGTGTTGTTTTGGGCGCTGTCCCAGGTGCAGAATTCGAATAACTTCGCGAATTGCGTCTGGGTTATCAATAACGCCGTGCCCACTGCGGACGATGAGTTCAGACTGCGCCCCAGGTAGATGGCTGCTCCAATACGGTACGACCCCATCCGATCCTCGTTCCTTCGGTCCCGGATGGAGCTGGCCGATTACGCTGTGATAGGGAACCTCAATGGGAAGTTCGGAAACGGCGATTAGAGCCGTGCTTCTCGGCGAAAGCGTACGTACGGCTGAGAAGCGTCCGCCCTCGAAGAAAGCTGCAGCCTCCGGCCTCATTGCATTTGGGTTTGCGCGTGCAAGTTGGCTGAGTCCGAGCTCCGGCAGCGGCGGCACACGGGTGAGTGAATTGCCCAGCATCCCGACAAAGGAATCCGCCATGGGGCTACCGCGGTGCGGAGCGGCCATAAAAATGACACGTGCGACTCGAGGGTTCCGCCGAAAATATAGAACATGTACGAGTTCACGGACAGCTTCCGGGTCGCCTTTTAGCTGGGCAGGCGGGACTCGGAAAACGCTGGCCCAGACGCGACCCTGACTGGAACTCACAAGCGTGTGCGAGATTACGCCCCCCATGCTGTGCCCAAGCACGACGATGCGCTTCGTAGCAGCATCGCGATCCTTAGGGTCCAGCGTATGCGCAGTTTCAGCAAGGCTGTCGCGCAACTCGGCGCCGTTGGCTAGCACCGGGGTGCCGCTGGCATAATAGAATTGCCAGATTTGATATTTTGCTCGGATTTCCGGATCGCTGCGCAGCGTGTTCACAAGGCTCGCGAATGCCACCGGAGTAGATTGTAGACCGTGCACCATGAGAATGGGAATTTTGTTTGGATCGTAAGGATCGAGCAGATATATTTGTGGCTTCCTTAACATCGAGGAGGGTCGAATCATACCTTCGAATCCCGATTTCGCGAAGGCTTTAGCTCGAAGCTTGAGGTGATTACCGGCGCCAGTAGGATTGATTGCCAGTCTATAAGTGCGCCCCTTGAGCATCACGTCGGTTGTGGCGTATCGAATCGAAAATCTCGGGTGCCCCGCGGGACGGTCGTAAATCGCCGTGGCATCCACGAAGAGACCCTCCGGCGGGTAAAGCGGTGCTTCCCTGGTATCGTACCCCACCACCACTGGAACGCCAGCTTCAGCTGGCCCGGCGATGGCGGGTGAAGGAGGAACTTCGACGTGGCGAAGCGGAAGTCGCACGCTGGGGGGGTCAAACGAGACACCCAGGTTTTTTAGGCTGGATTTGAATTCAGAAACACGAGTGATTTGCATGTCCTCGCAAATTTCCCGGACAGCAGCGTTGTAAGCCGCAAGCGTTACGGGCAGACTTCGGTAAGAGGAATCGGCTCTCGCTATACTTTCGGCAAGGGGTGCCGATCCCGATACTGCGTTAGTCGCCCAACCGGCAACGTTCACGAGCACAATAGTCAGGAACGTGCCAACGTAGTTCTTCATTGAATGGGTCAGTCTGTGGATCGCCGCGTACCAGGTACTGTGTCGCTAATACCTGGACTTACTTTGTGCAGCGACTTCGCACTAGGCACAAGCGAAAGTAAGGTCTGATTCGCAGATCGGCTTGCAGCATAATTCGCTCTAGCCAACAGGCATTGCCCCCAAGGTCCTGGGCATAACACCGAAATTCTCATTGTTCCAATAACCGAATCGCTCCTGAATCTCCCCACATAAAATGCAGTAGCGAACAATTCTCATGGAACCAATATTGGCTTGGTTTTGATTCTGGATTCCGCAATGTCCCGATAGAGCCGCGGACCTTCCTCAAGCGGAAAAGTCCCAACCGCCGGAGGAGGAAAAACGCCGCCCTCTATCCCGGGGGTGAGTCCACGAAGAATTTCAGCGGTTTCTTCGAAACTGAGCTTGAGAGAATCTACTCCAAGCAATCTCGACTCGTTGTGGTAGAAATCCACGAGATTGAAGCTTACCCGTGGCTCGGGACTCGAACTTATCGCTACCTGCCGGCCACGCCAGGCCAGGGCGCCGAGGCACTGTTCAAACATTGCACCGCCGACCACATCGAACACGATGTCTGCTCCTCGCCCATTGGTTAGCCTTCTTACTCCTGTCGCGAGATCAACGGTCTCAAGATCAATCCAATCGTCGACCGGAACGACATTGGCTGCCGGTATATCCGAAGCCTTTCTAGCGGTACCGATCACGCGAGCTCCGAACTTGTGCGCAATACGAGCTGCGGCGCTGCCTACAGCACCGGTAGTGCCAAGGATTAGCGTCGTCTCTCCGGCATGAATCTGTGCGGCATTGACCATCGCTGCCCAAGCCGTGATATAGGCTACGCCCATCCCCGCCGCTTGTTCAAAACTCAGGTTTTTCGGCAAAGGGATCACGGCGGTGACAGGAATCGTGAGATACTCCGCGTGGCTGCCGTCGCGGCCGAAACCAAGGTTGCCGCCCGAACCGAACACTGATCGACCCAAAAGTTCATCCGGTCCTTTAACAATCCTGCCGGCAAAATCGCGCCCAGGGATCCTTGGAACAGTCGTTTCATGCATCTTACCCTGCACGTTTTTGATATCGCTCGGATTAATCGCAGCCGCCTTTACCTCTACTAATACTTCCCCGGCCGCCGGAGTCGGCATGGTAACCTCCTCGATACGCAAATCATCCAAGCTGCCGGTCTGATAAAACTTTAGAGCTCGCATACTCACTGAATTTCGGTCTAAAACGTATAATTGATCCAAGTGGAAAAATAATCTACGTCCTTGGTATTCGGTTGGCTTGCCAGGAATCCTCCCCGATAGAAATGATAGTAGTTTAAAGAGACACTCAGGTGTCTACCCAGCTGCTGGGTAATCAACACCTGAGGCGATGCCCCGACATAACGCTGACTATTGACCGAGCCCGGAAGGATCAGAAACCCTGGCGTGTCGTACAGCCCGTCAGAGGTATCTTCCCGCCAAACAAACAGACACTTTAGAACGATATCTAACGTTGCGGTAGGATGTAAGTCGAGCTCAGCCTGAGGAATGATCGCGTTTTTCGGACCGATCTGTTCGTTCAGGGGCCCACCATAATAATAACCAGCGGGAAACATGGGGTTAAAGGTCTCTAATTTTGACCCGTGCGGACCGGAGCCACCGCTGGAGACTTGCAGACTACCAGCAACCCTTGGTGCCCAGGGAAGACTGAACAATTTATACCCGGCATCGACGGCAGCAGTAAATGCACTGATCGATTTCCCGGCGAAGCTTCCAAACTGATATACGCCGAGCACGTTAAAATCGAGCCCGTTAATATGATGCGCCCTCCACAAACGCCCACCGATCGATTGACGAAGCTCATAGCCAACACCCTGATTATACTGTGCTCCAGCTTGCTGGAATCCGATATAAAATAGGTCCAGGCTTATATTATTAAGGGTCGCAGCCGTGGACTTCGTGGTCAGCGGGAATGTTGAATACAGTCCCCACACTGTCTCATGGCTCCACCTAGGACTATTGTCAAAGTAACCTGTCTCGTCCGTATCGAGACGCAGCCCAAAAACGTCCACCCGGCCCCTGGATGAGTTAAGAATTAACCGGGCGCCATCGAAACTTTGACGCACATTCGGACCTTCTCGAACAGCCAGGAGTCTTTCGTCCCCGAAATCAATCTCCTGTCTACCCAGCCTCAGCGTAACATACGTCTGATCAGCCGCCAGGACTGTTTGGGGGTAGCTCAAATCAACAAAAGCTTGATTTAAGTCGAGCCGTTTTCGGTCGGTCGGGCGCGGCCCGGGTTCTCGCCCCTCCTCCTCGGACGATTTTAGCTGTACGAACACCCTGAAAAACGGCCCGAAATGCCAATCACTGTATGGCATCAAACGCTGCAGCCAGTAGCCATGGTTATTTACAGACCCCAATCCGAAGTTGTCATTTTGAATAAACTCGTACTGCTCGCGAATATCACCTCCCAGGGTAACAAAGTA
>DASZGG010000155.1:0-14587 GCA_035939025.1 Chthoniobacterales bacterium
CGACGAGTTCCTCTTTGGTGAATCCGGCGCCATTCGCCCAGCGAACCAGGGCGTCCCAGGCGTTCGGCGCGTACCCGGTCTGCCAGCGCTTCGCCATCTCGATGTTGATTCCCCGGCCTTGCAGATAAGATCTAGCATGCGTAGCTGCTCGGGTGCGAAGCAAATTACTGTGAAACCATGCCGCAGCCTCGAAATGAAGCCGAAGCAAACGTTTTCGCCGGCTCTGTTTTGCTTCCTCTTCAGCGCTAAATTCATCCTCGATGATCGGGATTCCGGCCCGCGACGCGAGACGTCGCACAGCTTCCGGAAATTCGACATTCTCATACTGCATCAAAAACTGAAATACCGCCCCTCCGGCGCCGCACCCGTGGCAATAGTACGATTGCTTGGACGGATTGACAAAAAACGAGGGCGTTTTTTCCTGATGAAACGGGCAGATTGCACGGAACTCCGTTCCTGCGCGCTTGAGCGGAAAGTAGCTGCTAATCACCTCCACGATGTCTGAGGCGGCGGCTATCTGTTCAACTGTCTCTTGAGCTATACGTGGCAAAGGAGAAGAGTTTTGAGTTTTGGGTTTTGGGTTTTGAGTTTTGGGTCGTTAGCTCAAACCTGCCAGATCAATAGCAATACTCAAAACGCAAAACCCAAAACTCATTAGTCCGCTTGTCCGCCGGCGGCGCTAGCCGCCGGCGGACAGGCGGACGATTTCGACCGTGTCACCCTCTGCGAGTTTTGTGACAGCAAAATCACCGCGTTGAACAGCGTGGCCGTTGCATTCCACCAAAACGAGTTTTCCTGTCAGCTGCAGCGAGCCGAGCAGATCCGAGATGGTTGCAGAAGTCGCGATTTCGCGCAGCTCACCATTCAACGTAAGCTTCATACGGCAAGAATAGCAGAATCCCAATCTTTCCAGACAGGCTCCAGACCCTGGGCTCTGAGCGCCTCAGCGACCTCGTCTGGAGAGCGGCTGTCTTCGATCTCAAATTGGCCGTTCGCCTTGGAACTCCCGCAGTTCGTGCGGGTCACCCGCCCTTTTACTGTCAAATGCAGCGAATGTGTTCCCTGTCCAGTGTAACCACCCGGTTCAGTCCGGCTTCCGGCGCTCATCATGGTGACACCAAGGGGCATCAGCACGTCCCTGAATCCCGCGGATTCCCGGGTGCTCAGGACGATGCCGACCTGAGGAAATGTAATCCGAAGGGCGCACAAGACTTGAATGAGATCGCGATCCGAGAACGAGAACCGCGGATGGAATCCGCCGGCTGCGGGCCGAATTCGAGGCAAACTCACCGTAAGTTGCGAGCGCCAGCATTTCTTCAGGAGATATTCGAGATGTTCAGCCAGGGCGATGACTTCCGATCGCCATTCAGCAAGTCCCAATAAGGCAGCTATACCAATTCGCCGAAATCCAGCCGCATACGCGCGTTCGGGAGTTTCCAGTCGCCAATCGAAATTGCGTTTCGGTCCGGCCGTGTGGAGCTCAGCGTAGGTCTTGCGGTCATACGTCTCCTGATAGACGACCAAACCTTCCGTGCCTTCGGATACGAGCGGCTGGTAATCGTCGACTTCCATCGGAGCAACCTCAAGCG
Source organism: Chthoniobacterales bacterium (assembly GCA_035939025.1). GTDB lineage: Bacteria > Verrucomicrobiota > Verrucomicrobiia > Chthoniobacterales > JAFAMB01 > JAFAMB01. The sequence goes on from DASZGG010000155.1 coordinate 1,590, forward strand.
ACACAGACGGTACGAACGAAATCAGCCGTCGAACAACGTCCCGAAGATAGCCGTTGGAGACAAACTTCGGATGTTCGCCGGAAACTAGAAGAATATTACGGAAACCTTGTTGGACGAGGTATCTCGCTTCAGCTTCCACTTCGTCCAAGGAGAGAGTGACTCGTAAAATCGGGTTATCTCGCGAAAACCCGCAGTACTGACAGTTATTAATGCACTCGCTGGACAGGTACAGTGGCGCGAATAGCCGCATCGTACGACCGAAAAACCGGCGTGTGATTATTTGCGATTGGCCGGCCAACTGCGCCAACCGGGTGTCCTCGAGCGGGTCCAGCAAAGCGGCGAACTGCGTTATCGTTCGACTCCTGGGCCTGTCGGGCAAACTAAATAACCGGGCAAACGTCATTCCAGGAAAACTTGTGGTGCACCTCTTTCAAATACCACGCTAACCTTATCCTGGGTCGAGTACAAGGGGCGCGCGGCCTGGAGGGGCGTTGCTTGCAACGCCCAGGAGACGCAAGCGGCTCCCCTCCATAGATTTCAAGCCCAGTCCACCGAAGGCATCTCGAAGGAGAGGAAGCGCAGCCTCACCCAGCCGTCGACACCTTCATCGTGTAATTTGGAAACCGGTTCTTCAGCTCTGAAAGAGTCTTCGTTGCTTGCGGTTCGTTCCCGGCCTTTTGAAATGCTTCGTAAGCATGTTCCAACGCTTGCGGGGTAACTTCAGGATCCTCATACAAAAGCGCTACGCTCATGTAGGACCGAGCCGCGTTTTCGTAGTTTCCTCTGGCTGAATCGATGTCGCCGATCAGCATCCGTGCTTCTGCATTAAATCGACCCTCGGGTTGTAGCGATAACGCCTGCTCCGCTGACTTTGTCGCCGAATCCAATTCCTTAGAACCGAGCTGGGCACCGCTTAGTGCTAGAAAGCCCTGGGCACGATCTGCCGGATCGGTTGCCAGTTCCAAGTAATGGTTAATTGCGTCGATGGCGTCTTGATAGTTTCTGAGCGCATTGAGAGACCTGCCGAGGCTAAGCCAGATACCCCTATCAACGTTGGCCGGCTCCATGTTCTTGGTCATCAGCCCGAGATATTTTGCCGACTGATTAAAATCATTTTCGTTGTAGTATTCCGAACCAAGCCACCGGCAGACGTCCAAGACCATCGACACTCTCTGAGGATCTTTTTGGATAAACCCATCTACCTCTTTGGCGGCATCCGGCTTCTTGCGTAAGTTTTGGTAACACAAGATCAAACGTAGAGTGGTCTTTTCCGCGAACTCATCAGGATTGAGCTGGCGCGCCAGGATCAACGGCGTGATTGCATCCTGATACCGTTTGGCTTCAAACGCCGCCCATCCAATCCAATAGTTTGCTTGAGCCGCTCCGGAGCTGTTCGGATAATCCTTCAGCAATTGGCGGAACGTCGTCGACATCTGCGGGTAATCTCCCTGTTGACCCAATGTCAGACCCTTCTGCAGGAGCGCAGTTTCAGTTTCAGTCGATGCCCGATAATCGGCGATGATTTTGTTAAAGTCGTTTATAGCGGCCGGGAAATTCTTTGCCTCCTGATAAAGTAAAGCCCTCTTGAGCAAAGCCTTTGAAGCCATCTTGTGCTTTGGGAACTTGTCGATCAATCCGGAGAACGCATGGATTGCAGATTGGTCATCTTTGAGCTGTAAGAACGAAAAACCAGCGGCGTAGTAACAATCAGCCTTGTATAGATCGGCCAGAGACGAGTTGGTAAGCTCGAGATAGAGCCTGGCCGCCGGTTCAAACTTTCTCTGCTGGAAGAGCGCCTGAGCTTTCAGAAGTTTGGCTTTATCGGCTCGATCGCGGTTCGGCGTCGTTGCAAGATAGGAATCGACTTCCGCAACCAGCGTTGGATCCTTCATGGCGTCGAGAGAAACCAATCTTTGGTAACGCGCATCGTAAGCTTCGGCTGCATTCGGATAGATGTGAATCAGCTGATTGTACAGCTCCAATGCCTTCTGGTGTTTCCCCAATTGCCGGTAAGAGTTTGCGACCAGCAGCATCACGCTCGGCCTCGTCTCGTCTCCCAGCGAGTTAGAGCTTTTTGCGTACGAATCGAGGACCTGCGTGAATTTGTCCCCTTCGTATTGAAGCTTCATTTCCTCCAGCTCCGCGATTTGTTTCCACTTGCCTTCGGCGTTCAAGGCGACGGCTGCCTTGAATAGCTGGTCGGCCTTATCCTTTTGCCTGAGATCAGCAGCAATAATCCCGGCTCGCGTCATCGCCTCGGCCTTGACGGCGGGTTTGGCAGCGTCGCGTCCAAGCCCATCGAACAAATCGAGCGCCTGCTGTTTTTGATTGTTCTCGAGAGCGAAATACGCCAACGACAAACGCGCTGCGTCACGGTAGGGATTCTTGCCAGGGACTTTGATTACGTCCTGGTAGGCGATTGCGGCTTCCGACTTCTTGTTGGTCAACTCCAGACACTTCGCTTGATAATATCGAGCGGTCAGTTTGACTTCCGGCGATTTCGCGTTGACAAATGCTTTCTCGTAGAGCGGAGCGGCGTCCTGGAAGCTCTTCTTGTCGAACTGCCGAGAAGCCAGTCGAAAAGCTGCGCTCCCGACAAATTCCCCCGTACCGATTTCATTGACCAGCATGCGGTAGGTGTTCAGCGCGGGTTCCTCCTGGCCGAGATTTGCGTAGCAATCGGCTAAACGGTACATCGCGGATGGCCGACCCGGATCAGTAAGGAATTGGCCGAGGTACTTCTCGTATTCCGGCACTGCCAGATCATACAGCTTGCGAATGTAGAGCCCGTCAGCAATCGCTAACTGAGCTTTGGCCGGATCAGCGCTCTCGGTATCTTGCCCCTGATTCGGAGTGAGCCGGATTTCGTCTTGTTCGGCCTCGTCTCTGGTTTTCGAATCCGGCTCGGCGGGACTGCCGGCAGAAGACTTTGCTTCGGGGGTGTTTTCGGTGGAGCGCCGAGGCTCGGCGCTTTGAGACGAAGGGATATTTTCGTCCAGAATCGATTGCTGCCTCGGTATTTGAATTTGATCAGGGTGAACTGGCAGTGCCCGCGGAGCCGGTTCCGGCGTTGGGGCTATCGGGAGAGCCCGCCGTACTTCCTGACTCTGCAGTTCGGAAGCAAAGCAAATGATGAGGCCAAGTATTTGCCAAGGACGCAATCTCATCGGTCAGGTTTGCCCGTTGCGAACGCGACGTTCCAGACGTCTGCCTGCCGGCAGATATCGAGGACATCGACAATATGTTTGTAGTCGACAGCCTGATCGCCGCGCACGATGACGGCCTGGTCTGGATAAAGCTGGGAAAGTTTTTTTAGTAATTCCAGGAGTTCCTGCAGGCTCTTCTGTTGGCGGTTAACGATTACCGATCCCTTGGCTGTGATGTTGATCACCACCTGACCAACATAGGGCTGAGGCTCGTTAGCTTTCGTGGCGGTCGGTACGCGCACATCCAGTTCATTTTCGCTCAGCGCGAAATTCCAAGTGACAATAAAAAATACCAGGACGACCAACAGAATGTCTACCATCGGCGCGATCATAAACCCAAAAATCCTGGGCTCCGCCTGTTTACGAAAGTTCATGTAGCTTAGATTTAGATCTCGTCGCTCTCCAGCACTCGAGACCGCTCGGGGCGACGAATTTGTTGCTGAGACGTGATTATATGTACAATGTGGGATGTCGCCGATTCCAGATCGGAAACCAAGGAAGCCACTCTGCCGCGAAACATGGAGTAGAACGCCATGGCTACGATTCCAATAATCAATCCCGAAGCGGTGGTAACCAGAGCTTCAGATACCCCGTGTGCGAGAAGAATCGGGCGGGGTTGAGTGGTGTTACTAGCGAGAACTCCGAAAGCGTTGATAATCCCGATCACTGTTCCGAGGAGGCCAAGCATCGGGGAAAGCGTTGCGATATCCGCCAGATAAACAATCCGATTATTTAAACTGCTGACCACTCTGGAACCTTCCGTCTCGGCGACTTCGCGAACGGCTTCCGCTGGAGCTGCCGGATTTTTTGTTGCGAAGTCCAGCGTGCGCGAGGTGATGCGAGCCACAGCTTCCGAATGGCGATTCGAAACGGCAATCAATCCGAGGTAATCGCGCTTTCGAAGGAGCGCCTCTGCGGTCTCCATGAATCGGCGGGTCACAACGGTTCCCCGCCGAAGGCTGAACAGGCAGGCGAATACGAGGGCGAGAGTCAGAACTGAGGTCAAAACAAGCGGAATCATGACCCAGCCGCCTGCTTTTAGTAGTTGTAGCAGCGTCGCCTCAGTGGACGCAGCGGCCGGCGTTGCTTCGGCCGCCTGGGCCAACAGCGGGGTGATAAGGAGAGCAAACCAATTCATTCCTGTTAGCTCCCTATTTAAATGCACCTCATGGCGAAGTGCAAACTCGTTCCGCACCAGTTCCCCCGACGGGTCCTAGAGGACGACCTCTGGAACTCGCCGGGGAACTGGTGCGGAACGAGTTTGCGTTTTGAGTTTTGGGTCTTGAGTTTCGAGTTTTGAGTGTGCGGAAGAGACACGCCGCTCGGTCCGAACGCAAAACGCAAAACGCAAAACCGCTATGCGACTCGCTTACGCGAGCGTAACATTACTCCTTATGGAGGCGGTTTTCCTTGGAGAAAGGCCAGATCCGAACAAGAAGTTGCGCGACGTTCCGCATAAGCCGGGCGTTTACCTGATGAAGGACCGCCTTAAACGCGTGATATATGTCGGAAAGGCGCGCGATCTACGCAAGCGGCTCAGCCAATATTTCATGCCCTCCCGCCAAATGACCGCCGATCTGAAAACGCGCGCCCTGCTCGATAGCGTTTGGGATTTTGAGACTCATCTGGTTCGCAACGAGCCGGAGGCACTGCTCCTTGAGGGCAAGCTGATCAAAGAATTTCGACCGAAGTATAATATCAGTTTTCGCGACGATAAACGCTTCTTGTTGGTGAAGGTGAATCTTTCGGATGCCATACCACGGTTTCAGCTTACTCGTCTGAAGAAAGAGGATGGGTGCAGGTATTTCGGGCCATTTGCCCACGCGGGTGCCCTGCGCTCGACATTGAAGTGGATGAAAAAACGGTTCGGTATTCGGTCCTGCCGGACTATGGAGCCAGGGGAAGCCGATTATAAGCGATGTATGGACCACATCATCAAAAACTGCTCCGCACCGTGCATTCGCCGCGTCACTTTGGAGGAGTACCACGCGCGGGTCCTCGAGGCATGCGACTTTCTCGAGGGGCAAAGCCAGGAAATGCTAAAGCAGATCGAGGACGAGATGAAGAAGGCTGCTGCGAACCTGGATTTTGAGCGGGCCGCAGAGATGCGAAACATGCTGGACGATCTCCGCCGCACGACGAGACCGGCCAGGCGCTTTACGCGCGGTTCATTACCGACATCAATTGATCCAAAGGCTGATCTGCAGGACTTGGCAGACGCGCTTCTCTTACCAGGAGCACCGACGGTGATGGAGTGTTTCGATATATCGAATATCTCTTCAACGCATATCGTCGCCTCAATGGTCAGTTTTCGAAACGGAATACCTGATAAGTCCAACTACCGGCGTTACCGAATCAGGACGGTCGAAGGACAGAACGACTTTGCGAGCATGGCGGAAGTGGTCCGTCGCCGCTATTCCCGGGTACTTCTAGAGAGCCGAACGGCTGCGCCCGATTTGGCTGAGTTTAGTCAGGAGACAATTGACGAGTCGGTAGCTAGAATCCGGCGCAAGTCGCCCGAGCGGCTCGTTCGTCTGCCCGATCTGATCATTGTCGACGGCGGCAAAGGGCAGCTCACGGCTGCCTGCAAGGAACTTCAGCGCCTTGGGCTCCAGAACGTGCCGGTCATCGGACTAGCCAAAGAATTTGAGGAGGTGTATCGGCCCGGAAGACCGTTGCCGCTGCAATTACCCGACGATTCGGGTGCATTACAACTTCTGCAGCGGATTCGGGACGAGGCACATCGTTTCGCAAACGGCTATCATCAACTCCTGATGAAAAAGCGAGTTGCGGAAAGCGTCCTGGACGAATGCCCAGGTGTCAGTGAGAACCGCAAACAAGCACTGCTGAAACATTTCGGTTCCCTCGACCGGATCCGTAAGGCATCGCCAGCCGAAATAGCGCATGTCGAGGGGATCAGCGACAGGCTCGCCGAAGCCATTTTTCAGTTTCTGCAGCGATAGCGGAAGAATCGAAACGGCGGATCGGCGTGTCGGCGTGTCGGCGAAAAAGCGTGTTCACGCCGTTACGCGGTTAGGTCGTCACGCCGTTTCGACTCTGCCAACGGCTGCAGAAACTCCTTGCGCGATTTCGGGTCGGGTGTTGTTTTAGCCACTCGAATGAGGCAGACAAAATTTAACGTATCGGCGTGTCGGCGGATCGGCGTGTCGGCGTGGAAACGCTTTTTTGCCGACCCGCCGACCCGCCGATCCGCCGTTTCGATTCTTCTACTGTTCTGGCTGAGTTTATGCGCACGGTCTCAGGAGACGGCCTCGGTCAATACAGCGAGTCTCACGCCGAGCTGGGAAACGCAGCGTCAAGCCGCTACGTACTCACTGAACATTCCGGCGCCGAGAGGCCAGATCACCGATCGGAATGGGGTGCCTCTGGCTCAAAACCGGGTCAGCAATAATCTGAGCGTCGTTTTTCCAACACCATTCGATTTCACCGACAGGCAAATTGTCGAATTTGTGAATCGAGCGGTTGATTCGGCACGCGGATTAACCAGCCGCCCGATTGGGTTTTCGGAAGAGGCCGCAGTGCAACATTACCGCAATCGGGGCGTTATTCCGTTCGACATTGCAACCGATCTTCCGGAGGATGAAGTGGCGAAGCTCCAAAACAAGCTACCGTCCGGTTTAAAGCTTCGAGCAACCTACGTCCGTACTTATCCGCAGGGCTCGGTTGCTGGCCAGATCGTAGGATATACGGGTCGTACGAGTCGGGCAAGCACACGGATCCTCCAGAATAATGAACCGCTTTGGCCGGAGAGTGAGGGGCGCGAAGGACTCGAGCAAACGTTTGAGGACCAACTGCGCGGTAAACCCGGTCAGCTCGATCTGACCTTTGACAAAGACGGAAACAAAACCGGGGAGCGAATTGCCACTCCTCCAGAGCCTGGATACAACCTCGTTACTACGATCGACGTGGACATCCAGAGGCTGGCGGAAAAAATTCTTCAGAAAAGAGCGAAACGCGGTGCCATCGTGGTCATCGATCCAAGTACCGGCGAAGTCCTTGCGCTCGCTTCCTGGCCAACTATCAATCCGAATGATTTTGTGCCCACAATTTCGGAGGAAAAGTTCAAGAAGATAGAGAGTGACCCTAACATTCCAATGTTGCCGCGGGCCTATCGCTCGGCGTATCCCCCCGGATCGACTTTTAAAGTCATCGTCGGCGTCGCCGCGTTCGAGAGTCACGCGATCGGCCCGAAGGATGAATTCGATTGTACGGCGGCGCTGGAGGTTGGAAACACGACATTTCGGAATTGGAAGAAAACAGACGCCGGGGACTTGAACTTTCGGCAGGCATTGGAGCAATCCTGTAACACTTGGTTCTACCAGGCTGGCCAGAAGATAGGATCGCGTGCGCTGGTGGGCTGGGCGAAGCGCCTGGGATTGGGGGCACGCACCGGGATTCTGCTGAATGGAGAAGCCGAAGGCAGAATCCCGACGGACGATTACATGGAGCTGACGTATCATCGCCGTATTCTGGGGGGAGACCTGGCAAACCTATCCATTGGTCAGGGCGATATTCTGATCTCTCCTCTCCAGATGGCCCAGGCAATGGGTGCAATTGCCAATGGAGGCATTCTCTACCAGGCAAAAATTGTGCGCCAGGTCCAGACTCTGAACAACGAAATTGTCTACATGTACGGCCCGCGGGCTAAAGACATCTTAAAGCTCGGACCCGTAACGCTGGAAGAAATTCGGAAAGGAATGATAGGCGTGGTTTCAGGCGCAAACGGTACGGGTGGCGCTGCTGAACTGAAGAACGTTAAGGTCGCCGGCAAAACCGGAACCGCGCAATGGGGACCGAAAAAAAAGGAGCGCACGGCTGCATGGTTCGTCGGATTTGCTCCGGTCGACGCCCCGAAGTATGCCTTCGCAGCGCTTTATGAAGGTGCTCCCGGCGAACTGGCTCATGGCGGGACGGTCGCCGCTCCGATGATCGGCGATTTGTTGCGCGAACTCTTTAAGGGTGAGCCTCCAGCCAAGAAAAGTCCGCAACAAGATGAGTCTGACGATACGGACGAGAATTCCCCTTCGATGCAGGATCAGAGCAATTAGCCGAGTCAAGAAGCCAGGACTCAGGAGTTCAGGAGTTCAGGAGTTCAGGAGTTCAGGGGCAAGTCAGCAATCTTCCTAGAGTTCTTCGAAGCAGACTGGATTTCTCCGCAATCTGTAGCTCCTGAATTCTGACTCCTGATTTCTGACTTTTTCACTTGCTCGTACACGAGCAAAAATGGGTTGCAGCCCGCTGGCTTTGCGTTGAGGCTGGACAAATACCCATGAAACGGACTCGAATTACCCTCTTAGCCCTCTTGTTTTCTTCTGCGTTGATTTCCTATGGGGAGGACGCCAAACCCAATGCTTCTCCCTCAGCCAGTGCTCCCGCCAGTTCTGCTTTTACTGATGACAAGGACAAGGTCAGTTACAGTCTAGGCGTCGATATCGGGCGCACGCTGCAACGGCTGCAGCTGGATCTGAATCAAAACGCGCTCTCCCAAGGGATAACCGACGTCCTTGGCAATAAACCAATGGCCATGAGCGATCAGGAGCTGCAACAGACGCTCCAAGCGTTTCAGCAGAAGATGATGCAGAAACAGCAGGACGCGATGGCTAAGAAGCAGGAAGAAATGAAGGCTGTAGCTGCGAAGAACAAGGCCGACGGCAAAAAATTTCTTGATGACAACGCCAAGAAGGCGGACGTGAAGACGACCCCCAGCGGGCTTCAGTATAAGGTGATCAAAGAGGGCAAAGGAGATAAGCCAAAAGATACCGACGTCGTCGAAACCAACTATCGGGGCACCACAATTGACGGAAAGGAATTCGACAGTTCTGCCAAGCATGGCAGCTCGTTCAGTTTCCCGGTGAATGGTGTGATCAAGGGTTGGTCAGAAGCATTGAAGATGATGGCGGTTGGTTCTAAATGGCAGCTCTACGTTCCTGCCGATCTGGCCTACGGTGACGAGGGCTATGGCGAAGACATTGCTCCCGGCTCAACCCTCGTTTTTGATGTAGAGTTACTCAGCATCAAGAAAAATGCCGGCAATACTCCCCCCGCCCCGGGCCAGCAGCCCGAGAACGATACCGAAAAGAAGCCGTCAGGTTCGTAAGTAAGCGAAGTCTCCAGGCTTTGCATTTCTCCGATGGTAGGGACGCGCTCCCGCGCGATCCGGCATGGCGCGCCCATAAACGCGAGCAAAGCCAGATCACGGGTTCACGCGTGAGCGGTATGGGAGAAATCGAAAACGAGCTTTGGGACGTGCCACGACGGACGCGCGGGAGCGCATCCCTACCATAACGAGTCGTGATCCAAACGCGGTGTCTCCGCGCGGGAGCGCATTCCCTACCGCGACGTTGGCAGACCGGTTCGTTACTTAAGGTTCTGAATATGTAACTCTCTGAGTTGCTTTTCAGTGACCTTACTGGGCGAATCCATCATCAGGTCCTGTCCTCGACTGTTCTTGGGGAACGCGATGACCTCCCTGATATTGGATGTATCAGCGATGAGCATCACCAATCGGTCGAGCCCAAGGGCGATTCCACCATGGGGCGGGGCGCCGAATGTAAACGCTTGCAGAAGGTGACCAAACAGTTTTTGCTGTTGTTCGGCGTTAATGCCGAGCACTTGAAACATTTTGGCCTGCAGGTCTTGTTCGTGTATTCGGATACTGCCGCCGCCGATCTCGACGCCGTTAAGCACTACATCGTACGCCTCGGCTCGCACTTTACCGTATTCGCCCGCATCCAGGAAACCGAGGTCCTCCCTTTTTGGGCGCGTGAATGGGTGGTGCATCGCGCTCCACTTGTTCTCCGCCGGATCAAAAGCCAGCAATGGAAAATCCAAGACCCAAAGGAACTTCAAATCGGTCGTATTCTGGATCAGTTTCAAATAATCCGCGACTTTTAACCTTATCCTCCCGAGAGTTGTGCAAACAACCTCCCAACGGTCCGCACCGAAGAGAACCAAGTCGCCTTCCGCGATACCCAGCGCTTGGGTGAGCGCCGCCTTTTCCGATTCTGTAAAGAATTTTACGATCGGCGATTTCCACTCGCCGTCCTCGATTTTGATGAACGCGAGCCCTCTTGCTCCGGATTGTTTTGCAAGGTTCGTGAGATCTTCGATCTGACCGGCCGTAATCTTGGCGAAGCCCTTTGCATTGATGCCTTTTACTACGCCTCCGGCATCCAAGGCTCCGCGGAAAACCTTAAACTGTGAACCGCGAAATACGTCACCCAATTCCACGAGCTCAATCCCGAAACGCAGGTCTGGCTTATCGCTGCCAAATCGGTCCATCGCATCGTAATAGCTCAGGCGGACGAACGGCGTTTGAATATCGACGCCTCGCGTCGCACGGAATATCTCCCGCAAAAGTCCTTCGATAAGGTGAATGATATCCTCTCGCTCGATGAACGAGGCTTCGAGGTCGATCTGTGTCAGTTCAGTGATTCGATCTGCCCGCGGATCTTCGTCCCGAAAACATTTTGCGATCTGAAAATATCGCTCAATTCCGCCGACCATTAGCAACTGCTTATATTGCTGGGGCGACTGGGAAAGAGCATAGTAATGGCCGGGGATCAATCGGTTTGGTACCAGGAACTCCCGCGCTCCCTCCGGCGTACTCTTCGAGAGAATTGGTGTCTCGACCTCAAGATACCCGTGCCGGTCCAGATACTCTCGCGTGACTTTAGCCGCCAGGTGGCGAGCCTTGAGGTTTCGGACAAGCGCCGGTCTGCGCAGGTCAAGGTACCGGTGGGTAAGCCTCAGATCTTCGTTGCCGACCTCTGAATCCAGGGGAAACGGCAAAACTTCGGATCGATTCAGGATATTTAAAGATGAGGCAACAACTTCAATTTCGCCCGTAGTAAGTTTAGGATTCTGAGTTCCTTCGAGCCTGAGTGCTACCTTGCCAACGATCTGTACGACATCTTCACTTCGGAGCGTGTGCGCCGATGCAGCGACCTCGGGAAATTCCTCCGGCCGAAAAACGACCTGGGTCAGCCCCTCCCGGTCTCTGAGATCAATAAAGATGACACCGCCATGATCGCGCCTGGAATCAACCCAGCCCGCAAGTTTCACCTCCTGGCCGACGTTAGAGGCCCTGAGTTCGTTACAATGATGAGTGCGGTACATGGGCTCGAATGATATAGGCAAACTCACTTGTTTCCCAGAAGAGCGGGAAGTTCATCTTTCGAAATCAATTCTTCCCTGCGTTCGGCAAGCAGTTTAACCCGCACCTGTGGCCACTCGGGGCCTACCACGACAGCATATTCGGCGCCGAGCGCTTCCGCTTGTTGAAATTGTCTCCCGACTTTAGCCGGTTGGAACCAATAGTCGACCGCTATTCCCGACTGGCGCAGTGAATATGCGAGCCGGATCGCGTCTGGCCGTCGATTTTCATCGGCGACAACGATAAACGCCCTAAGGCGGGTCCTTAGTGCTTCGTCGATCCGTATCCTTGTGTGATCGAGTTCGCGCAACAGGTTCGAAAATGTCACATCTCCAATCGCAAACCCGGCTGCAGGCAGGTCCGCCGCGCCGTCGCTAATGACCGAGATCAGGTTGTCATATCTACCGCCCCCGGCGAGAGCCCGGTTTTCCTTCTGGCGATCAAAAATCTCGAAAACCAACCCGGTATAGTAGTCCAGGCCACGAACGATGGTCAGATCCAATTCCACAAATTTCTCCAAACCGCGCCATTGCAGCTCCTGGAACAAGCCGCTGAAACCCGGGATCGATTCTGCCGGCGTCGCAAGAAACTCGCGAATGTGATCGAGCTCAAGGCCGAAAGCCAGGAGCTTATGCGCAGTAACCTCTTCGTTGTCGCGTTCAAGTTTATCGATGATTGAAAGGAACTCAGGCAATTGGGCGATTGGTTTTCCGTGTTTTGTCAGGAACTCTGCCCAGAGGCTACGATTGTTTACTCGTACGAAAAAGTCGTCATCGGTCAGTCCGAAGGCCCGATGTAACGCGATCGCAAGCCCGATTAATTCCGCGTCAGCTGCTGGAGAATTATCCCCAATGATATCACAATTGATTTGATAGAATTCCCGGAGTCGGCCTTTTTGCGGTTTTTCAAATCGGAAGAATGGAGAAATGCTAAACCATTTAATCGGCTTGCGATAATCCCTTTCGCGGGCCGCGATCAGACGAGCCAATGTTGGGGTCATTTCCGGTTTCATACAGACGTCGCGTCCTCCCTGGTCGAGGAAACGGAATAACTGGGTCTTTAACTCCTCTCCGCTCTTTTTTTTATAGAGTTCTGCTGGTTCCAGGGTCGGTCCGTCATATTCCTGGAACCCGAAGGAGCGTGCAACGGCACGCCAATTTTCGAAAAGGTAATTTCGGAAAGCGCAATCCTCTGGGTAATAGTCACGGAAGCCGGGTAGCCGTTGCATAGAAAGAGGCCGAAAGGATGCATTCAACCCGGCGAAAAGCAAACTTTTCGCTGAAAGAAGTCAGGAGTTCAGGAGTTGCAGAATGAGACGGCGGCTTTCCCGGTGTGTGGATGGTGATTAATCGGCCTCCCATGGGATGAAGATATCGACTCGGCGGAGCAATCGATTCGAAGCCAGTATCTGTCCCGCCAGGGATATTCTGCAACGCCTGAACTCCTGTAACTCCTGACTTCTTGACTTGCAGGCTAAAACTCCCATTGGCGCAAAAGCTGTTTTAGTGCCATGTTGCCGGCCCCATGAATCCTCCTTTGTTAAGGCTGGTGGTCCTCCCTGAGCGGCTTGCGGTGTGTCGGCTTGATGCCAAGGCGCCAATTCCAGAATGGGCAGT
>DASZGG010000156.1:0-3235 GCA_035939025.1 Chthoniobacterales bacterium
TTCTGCATTTGACCGATCTGGCAGACGCGCTGCGCCCCTAACCGAGTCGCAAGCTCTACGGAATCCCGATCGACCGGATGCAGTCCGACGGTGCTGATGTGGCGCCGAATCGGGGCCAGGACTGATCCGAGATCTGATGGCATCGGCTTGATAAAGATGGTTCTGTACAATGGATTCGGAACCAAACAGGGAGCCGGGTCATGGATCACTACCCATTCCAGTGTTCCAGGACTTTCCCAAACGAGAACGCCTGGTTCGGTGGCTGAGCGATATTTCCATTCCTCACGGCAGCTTCGGAGAGCGCCGGCGATTTCGTATTCGCGAACGTTTGTGACGGGAGTGGTGCGACAAAGCTCTTCGAGCCGCTTTGCGAGCAGGGAGCCGAACCCTACCGAGTCGCCCGCTACATAATAGAGTTGCGGCGACAGGCAACCCAACTGATCAAATACGAACACATCCAGGGCCGCGCCATTGACCACGTTCCGATCGAACGGAATCCGAATCAGGCCGAGACTGGTCTTATGCCCGTGTGCGAGCAAACGCTGCGTGGGCAAGAGCCGGCGCGAGAATTGATGGATTGTTTCATCGGTGCCGAACACCACGATCGCCTCAGCATCCTGCACCCAACTTTGATTCAAGTGATCGGCGAGTTCCGGTCTTAGCGCCGCCGGCAGTTTCAGCGAGAACTCGTCGACTTCCGGCAAGCCTCCTTGTGGCAACTTCATCCAGTTTTGGGCGCCGACGACGATACCACGAATCAGGCTTTGCAGGGCCGCATGAGGCGTGTTTCCGCTCACGACATGAAGGATAGGACTGAGCGCCTGGACCAGGCAGTGGTGGTGGCCGTACTCCTGCGGGTTGGCCTCATGCAGGAACCGACCAAGCTCCAGCTTTATCCAACGCAAAATGCTTTCCGCGGTCAGCTCTCCGAGCCAAGGGTAATTCGCTGCGGCCGATGCAACGGCCTCAATCCGGTCATCAAGTTTCATCCAGCCATCAATTCCGAGCAAGCTGCAGGAGTTCATCCATCGCCCGCGAGCAACCGCGCGGTAACGCTCCGGGATCCCGCCCAAGCAGCAGAAAGCTTCCGTCCGGTCGGGCTACCGCCAGGTCCTGGGTCTGAACGGCCAGAACGGACCAGAGGTTTGCCAGATCAACAATCCGTAACAGGCCAATTTCACCGGGTAACACTTCCTCGTTCGTGTTCGGATCAATGATGAGAAATTTCATCCAAGGTGGGGCACGATGGGGACGGTTGATACCGTTGGAATAAAATTGCGAGCTAAGCTCGGTCATCCCGTATTCGTTCCAGATCGAGTCGGTTGCGATTCCAAGATGCCGGGAAAAAAGTTCATACAATTCGTTCTTCTGCATCTCGCGTCCACTTCCCTTAAAGCCGCCCGTTTCCATAGTGATGCTCCCCGGCGGCATTTCGACCTGCAGATCCGGCGCCTGCTCGAACAGATTCAAAAACGACAGCGCCGTACCAAACAGCGTCAGAGGTCTTCCACGGTCAATAAAACTTTCCCTGAGCCGGTCGAGTTCAAAGCACCCATTCCGCGTCACAAGAAAGCACTCGCGCCGGAAGTCGGTCAGGATTCCTCCCATTCGGCAAAGCGACGAGAACGGCGCGTCGTCGGGGTGTTGCATCAATAGAATAAAACTCTGCCTGGGCAACCCAAAGAAATCCCAACCGCGCTGAACGGCAGCCTCGTACAATCGCAACGACAGGAAAAGATGTTTGCCGTGGCCTTCTCCGGTTGTGCCGCTTGTCCGGAACTCGGCTCCGGTCCCTCCAACCGGGAAAGATCGGAGTTCGGAACGTTTGAATGCCTGCTGTGGCACGCCAGGAATCTTCTTCCAGGAGTCGACTCGTTGTGGCGTTCCCAGAAACTTGCAATACCTGGCGTAGGGCAAATTTTCGCGTCGCTGATAGTCAAAAATTTTCAAGGCCAACGGTTCGAACTTGTCTTCCACTGGCTCGCTGAGAAACGAGAGAATTTCTGCTTCGAGCGATACAATCATTGTCCGATAATCTTGACTAGGACGCGTTTCCGCCGTTTGCCGTCGAATTCGCCGTAAAAGATCTCTTCCCAGGGGCCAAAATCGAGTTTTCCTTGAGTGATAGCTACCACAACTTCACGGCCCATGACAGTACGTTTAAGGTGGGCATCGGCATTGTCCTCCGCTCCGTTGTGTTCGTATTGTGAATGGGGCTTTTCCGGTGCGAGTTTTTCAAGCCAACGCTCAAAATCGTGATGGAGCCCTGATTCATCGTCATTGATGAAGACGCTTGCGGTGATATGCATAGCGTTCACCAGGACGAGACCTTCGGCGACGCCGCTTTCCTCGACGCATTGTTCGATTTGAGGTGTGATTCGAAAAAACTGCCGTCGTTGATTGGCCTCGAACCAAAGTTCTTTTCGGTAGGATTTCATAAGACAATAAGTAAGCGAAAGCTCCAGCTTTTGCTCTTCGGTCTCCTGATCGCACACGAAAGCTGGATCTTTCGCTTACTTATTGTCTTATGAAATCCTGCTATGGAATGGATCAGTTGGGTGAGCGACCCGAACGCGTGGGTGAGTCTGGCAGTCTTGACCTTCCTCGAGATCGTACTCGGGATCGACAATGTTATCTTCATTTCAATCCTCGCGGGTAAGCTGCCGCATGGCGAACAAGCTAAGGCACGAACGTTAGGCCTGGCATTCGCTTTGATTACCCGCATACTGCTTCTGCTGAGCATAAAGTGGTTGATGGGTCTGACAAAGCCCTTGGGGGCCGTCTTTTCGCATGAATTCAGTGGTAAAGACCTTATCCTTTTTGCAGGCGGCCTTTTTCTGATTGCCAAGAGCACACTCGAAATCCACGCCAAACTTGAAGAGACAGGGAAAGAACCAATCGTAAGAGCACGTGGCGGCCTTGTCGGGACGATTATTCAAATCGCGCTCCTCGATATTGTATTCTCGCTCGACTCGGTCATAACCGCGGTAGGAATGGCGCAACATCTGCCGGTAATGATTGCCGCCGTGACGGTGGCCCTGTTCGTGATGATTCTGGCGGCAGGTGCGATCAGTCATATTGTCAACCGGCACCCCACGATAAAGATGCTTGCGTTGGCGTTTCTGATCATGATCGGAGTGATGCTTGTAGCCGACGGACTCGGTCAACATATTGAACGAGGTTATATCTATTTTGCGATGGTATTTTCCACAGCGGTCGAGATGCTAAACCTCCG
>DASZGG010000157.1:0-4649 GCA_035939025.1 Chthoniobacterales bacterium
GCGTGAATCCGATCGTAAGTTCACAACGACAGCAGCTTATTCAGTTTTGGGGTGATAAAGCCAAGGTCGATCGCTTCCCGCAGGGGAAATGCCACCCCTAGTTCCGTCATGAGTTCGTGTGCCCGATCCGTCAGGCGATCTTTAAAACGCTTGCGCTGATCGCGCGGCACCGCTGTCAATTCGAGGCCATCGAGGGATTCATCGATGGGGTGGATATCTGAATTGTCTTGGGGTGGGTCGTACCGAATGGGACCCAGAGAACCAGCAGTGCCGGGAGACCGGGTCGAGTCGTTGATGCTTTTAATCACATCGCGGGCTCGCTTCCTCCCGACGTCATAATCGTGATCGCGGTACGCTTGATCGAAAAACCCGAGGAAGGATTCGAACTTTGAACTAGCCAGTTCATCTTCGGTCGCGGTAATTCCGTAGATGACCATCTCATCCCTGTCCCCGAGACTCGCCGCGGTCTCGAACGCCAGTATGCAGTCGATCCACGAATTGGCGGCTGTGGTGTTACCCTGATGGGCATTCACTAATTCATCGTATTCTTTTTGAAACTGTTGCTGCAAGCGGTGCCAAGCCTTTCCTTGGGCGTCTCCATCATTTTTAAAGAGCGGCGGCAGGAGTTGTCTCGCCGCCGGCTCAATTTTCTCGAAATCGATCGCCCCCGCTGTTCCGGGGGGAGCAAGAAAGCCTCGATGCAGCTCCAGCGCACGCTCATCAAAAAGCCTGACTTGCGCGTTGACATTCTCGGCCATGATCCAGTCGTGAAAACGCGCTTGCTGGAAAATCGCTGCGATCAGTTCCTTCCCCGTAGCCGAAAGATTGGCGATTTTTTCGCGAAATTGGGAGCTCGAAGTTCCGCCTCGCGCCCCAGGAGCCACAAAAAGATAGAATCTGTTTTCAGTATCGAGGTGGCCCGGATCTATCTCGTCGACAAGATTTTTTGCGAGCCCAAGCGGTTCATTCTGGAACGTCCCACCGTCGGTATAGGTGAAGGCGCGTACCTCGGATGCGAAGGGAAGGAGGAACTCATCTGCATACTCTGACTCGTTGCGCGCGAGGTCTTTGGTGCGGAAGGCAAAAGGAAAAGCACCACAAGCGACCGCAGCATTGCGCAGAATTTCCCAGACAGCAAGCGAGTCATCGGCGGATTTATCTGAATCAAGCAGCTTCGTCAATTCATCCTGGTACCGCGTATACCGGAAGTCACCGGTCGGAGAAATAGACCGTTTGTAATCGACCCCGTTCAGATTGGAAAGCGCCAGACCCAAATAGATCTTCTTTGCGGCGGCAGGATGTTTTTTCTGCACCGGAGCCACATGGCTGGTGTAGCGCAAGGTGAGGTGCTTCCGGGAGATATCCTCGACTAGTTCGGAAGACAGGATGGAATGCGTGGCGTCCTCACCCTGCTGCAAGGTGAGTAGACCATCGAGGCTAATATCCTTCACCCAAGGCCGATAAAAAGAATTGTTATAAGGCTGGGTTAATGAATCCGCCTCAAATAGCAGCTTCTGGGCGGCTATGGTGGCCGTCATTCCGCCAGCCGATGCCCCAGTGAGGACATCGATCTCTATACTTTCTTCGGGTTTTGCTTTGGTCGCGGGATGATCGTTGTGCGCGCCGATGGCAGTAACGACTTCATAAAGGACTCCTGCTTCGTAGCTGCCGAGCGAGACAGCCCCGGCGACAGTGATGGCAAGTTTTTTTGACATAGATCCTGGTGCTCTTCCACCTTATTGTTTAACTTTTCAGTCCAAGGAAATTAAGCAATACCACTTCGGATAAGGTATTGATTGATCGTTTCGGTCGCTGACGGGTCGTGCCCTGCCGAAAAACTAACCCTAAGTTGGTTGCGTTTTTTGAAAACAGATCACCATCATCATTGTGACCGAAATTTCACAGTCTAAAGAGCGACAGGGTTCAATCTCTCGGTTTTCATTTCTTTTCCAGATTCCACTTGGGAGACCTAATGCTGACCATTAGAAATTTGCTTAAGAATCCGTTCATATGTATTGCGGTCGGTTGGATTCTTGAGATCCTTCCCTGCTCCGTGCAGGCTCAGCAGCCGCAACAGCTTGTTCCGGTGAACGTCGAGGGACGTCCTTACGGCGAACAGCTTGTCGGTCCATATAACCAGCCTCGTTGGTCTGCTCGAGGTCGCTTTTCTGCCAATACAGACGTCTATGTCCTCCCGCCGCTTTCGTTTTATCTTGATCTTGACTATCACGGAACATTTCCGCGTGAGGGTAAATCAGATCACCTTTTCACTCAAGAATTTGAGCTCGGCTTACCATACAGATTTCAGCTCGCTTTCGAGTTGAATGAAGAACTTCAGAATGGTCGTAGCCAAATTCCGTTTACCACGATTGAGGGGCGCTGGGCGCCCGCGAATTGGGGTAAAATTCCGTTAAATCCAACATTACTTGTAGAATACGACATCGGCATAGGGAAGCAGTACCCGGTCCAACCAGGACAGAATGCAGAACAGGAAAGTGGCGACGGACCGATTGGGGATGCCGTCCGCCAGCAGACGATGAAAAGCATACCCGATGCATATGAAGTGCGGCTGCTACTAGGACAGGAGATTGGCGAATACGTCGAATTCGCCAGTAACATCTTTTTTGATCAAGATCTTTGGGCCGATAGAGAACGAGAGATCGGATTTTCGACCGCCTGTTCATTTGCCATCCGAGGTGAAGCTCTAAAGGTTGGTTTGGAAACGAGTTATCGGAACGTTTCGCGGCCCGGGGCGAGGAGTAAAGCTCAGAACATCTTTGAGCTTGGGCCGTCTGTTACTGTCAAGCCGAGCCCTCACATGCGTGTTGACTTGGCACCATTGTTTGGGGCTACCAGCGACTCACCGCACCTTGATTTGTTTGTGATTTTCTCCGTTGACTTTGGTACTGGCGCCGGAGGGGATTTTGAACCCCCCGCAGCACAGGGAGGTAGGCACTAGCCTGCACCAAGTCTGAGGCTCGTATAGCAGCGCCGCTGTCCTCGTCCTTCGTCCTTCGTCCTTCGTCCTTCGTCCTCGATGTGCCGGAGTTTTTCTGCAGCGAAAAGGGCCCGATTGTCCCGCAATTATTTTGTTCCGTTATTCTGATTGTGAAACAGTTGAATTTCCGAGGACGAGAACGACGGCGAGGACGACGACGAAGGCAGCAACGCCGCTGTACGAGCCTCAGACTTGGTGCACGAGCCTGCTGCGCTCACAAATCCTCGTAAGCGAAGGCTCCAGCCTTTGCATCCCGGCAGACCACGCAGGCAAAGGCTGGACCTTCGCTTACGAGTGCTGATTGGCATGCCTGAGGAGGCACAACGGTAAAGTGCGGCTTGCAAATTGCCACGATTGCCTCTTCCTCCTAGTAAAGAGTTGCGCGGCGCACGCCGCCAGGCAGCTCGCCAAAACAACCGATGACCAGATCGACCTCACCCTTCTCAAGTTCGCTAACAACTCCCATATGAACCTGCCTCTTCTCTTTTGCCTGACGATTGTCGTTGATGCCGTTGTGTTGAGGTTAATCCCGAAGCGGAGACGGATCGCACGGTTCGGTTGCATGTCGATCTTTTTTGCCGTTGAGACGGTACTGATCGTTGCATTGGTCAAATCGCCTTTGCATCCGGTCTACCGTGTGCAAGATGCGCCGCAAACATTCTGGATCCAAATTCTCATCAGTTTTTGGTGGATGGTCGCTGCACGTCAACTGATCTCGTTTCTGGCAATACCGACCGCCCTGAACAGAGCCACGGTTGAGAACAAGCTTCTTTCGGATATTATCGCCGCCAGCATCTATATCTGCTCGGGGCTGGCCATGCTTGGGTTTGTCTTCGCATTCCCGATCCAGGGAGTTGTGGCGACTTCCGGGATAATCGCGATCGTCCTGGGATTGGCTCTGCAGAGCACGCTGTCAGATGTGTTCTCCGGCATATCGCTGGACATTGAAAAACCGTTTCGCATCGGAGACGAGATTCTTCTCGAAGGCGGAGCCGAAGGGGAGGTGATTGAGATGAATTGGCGTTCGACGCATCTCAGGAACGGCGCGAACGATCTCGTTATTGTTCCAAATAGCGTAATCGCCAAGATGCGGATCCAAAACCACAGCGGAGGGAGTCGGCGCTATAACGGAAGCGTGACGATTGCCGTCGATAGTCGAAACGAGCCGGAACTCGTGCTCGAGACGCTGAAGCAGGCGGCCATGACATGTGCGTCCATTCAGGAGCATCCGGCGCCTTCCGTTGTCGCTGTCAGTTTCAAAGCCGATCTGATCACTTACGAGGTTAGCTTCAGCACGGCTTCAATTGCCGTAGCCGGAGATGCGCGGTCGCAGTTGATTACGCAGCTCTACAAGCGAGTACGTCCGACGCCGGTCCGGCAGGGGTCCGCTGGGCTGCCGATCGCGCAATATTCGCCGGAATCAGTCTCTCTTTTCCCGGAAAATGAGTTGTTTGATCACGTCCCCCTTCTTCAGCCATTGAGCGAGGCAGAGAGGCTCCAACTCAACGCGAAGCTCGTTAGGCGCCACTTCAAGGCCGGAGAACAACTTTTGGCCCAAGGGATGGCGATCAACGCTGTCCAGTTTGTCTTCTCCGGCGTAGTTGAGGCGACACGTAAGGTGCAAGATGGAAGGGAACTGAAATTTGGGAGG
>DASZGG010000158.1:0-6515 GCA_035939025.1 Chthoniobacterales bacterium
AAGTAGCGGTAGAGCAGGTCTTTCCAGGCCGGATCATGGATCGTGCGCAGCAGCGCCCGGTTTATTGGTTCGCGCAACGGACTGCCTTCTCTGACCGCAAAAGCATAAAGTTGGGTGTCCGCGTTTAATGGGAACACGGTGAACTGACCCCAGTATCGGTTACGGACCTCGTATCGCAGATACGGCTCGTCGTAGAGCACAGCCTGAATCTTTCCATCCTTGAGCGCTTCAAACAGTTCGGCGCGTCCAAAAGCCTGAAAGTCGATGTGATTTCTCTCGAGAAATTGCGCGCTGGAGCTATCCGCGAAAGTACCGACGTGGATCTGCCGAAGGTCATCGAGGCCGCGGATGTCGGTACTGTGGCTGAGCCGCTCTGTCGTCAAAACCGAAGCCATCGAAGCCGTGAACGTCGAAACCAGCACCAGGCTGACGAACATCCACACGACAGCGATGATCCGCCCTTTGAGGGTTCGCGGAGAAACATCGCCGTAGCCTACTGTTGTCATGGTAACTGCCGACCACCACAGGGCTGCTCCAAAGCCTCGTCCGCGATGCCCGTCTCCAAACTGAGTCGGGTTCGCGCGGCGTTCGCAAAGCCAGATCAGCCCGGCCACGATCGCCATAATCGCAAGCAACCCAATCGCGATCCTGAGAACCGCCCGCCACATGGTCCAGTCGAAGAAGGCGACTAGAAATCGGGCGCTGCCAGACAAGCGGTTTGCAGGCACAGCGACGGCCAAAACAGAAGCAAAGTAGGCGTGCGTAAAATCGCAGACCTCCTCGCGCCGCTCGGTAATCGTCAGTGGACCGACGGAAACATCGAGCCAACCCTCGGCAAGGCCGGCAAAATTTCCAGCGAGGTTGGTCTCGCGAAACTCAAAATCGACACCGAGCTCTTTCGCGATCTGTCGCCACAACTCGACGCTGATGCCCGTCCAAGAGCCGTCGGCGTTCTGGATATTGAATGGCGGGCCAACGGCGACGCCGACGACAAGCTTCTGCTTTGGAATTGCTGGGATTGGCAGTGGCGCCGGAAGGTTCTCAGCGGGCGGCTCCGCTCCGCTCACGGACAGAACCAGAAAACATAAAGCGCTGCAGGAGCGCAGGGCCAATATTCGTTTGTGAAAGCGGAATTGAGAATCGCAGTGACTGAACAAACGCATACCCTAAAAAGCGGTGTTTTGTCGATGAAATCTAGACGGCAAAACGATACCGGATGGTTCAATGGCTGTCTTGGCTCTCGTCGTGCGGAATCGGCACGGCCTTTTTTTCCGATTCTGAACCACGCGTCAGATAAAGTGCGAGACCGATAAGCGCGATCGTAGCCGCCACGTAAAGCAGATCGAGCGGGCTTTCAGCCTTGATCTCGAATGCATCTTTGAAAATCTCGACCACCAGAATGATTAGAATAACTTTTCCAAGACGCGTCTTGAGGTCGTCGAGCGATTTGATTCGGAGGATCCTTCCGGACGCCTGGGACGACCTGGCTTCCTGGAAATCCGCCAAGAAAAGTTCATACAATCCAAAGCCGAAGATGAACATGAATGCGCCCAGCAGATAGCCATCAATCAGCGCGATCTCCCGTAAGATGCTTTGACGCAGGATCACTTCTCTTTGATCCGGAGCGATCGTGGGGTCAGCGTAATGAAGCATGTTCAACAGAACCCGAAGAGACTCGATGCCGATAACGCAGAACAAAACTATCCCAGCCAGAACGCTAGTAATGACTGCGAACAGAACAACCATTCGGCTATTCCACAGGACCTTCTCGAATGCGCTTTTTAACCAATACACTCTGATTCCTCTCTCTTGGCGTTCCGGAAAATCAATTCACAAATTACAGATCAAGTAAGGCAAATGCGTTTTTCTCGGGCTCACTCATCCTTAATCCCCAACGCCTGGCGCATGGCCGCGCGATTCGCTCCTTGTTCTTCGCTCCAGGGCCCGGTGTCATCGACAAACCAGTGCCGGAGAATCGCCAACCGACCCAAATTGGTTTTTGCGCAACGTGTTTCCAACAATTGGAAGTAGCGATTTGCGATCTTATCATCACGATCCGCGACCCAGTGGCCGGCCGAATTAATAACGTCTGCAAGTTCCGGCGTGTTATCCGGCAAAAGGCCGGCAGCTCGGATAGCCAGAGCGCCGGCAATGATCCGATAATGGTAGCGGAGGTTCGGCACCGTCCGATATTTGCCCAGCCTTTGGACTTCCTCTTTTGAAGGCTTCAAGACCAGCGGAACTTTCGCGACCGTTTCCTTGCCGTTGACAAAGCTCGTCAAATTCCAAAATCCTGAGGACCGTTGAGAGGCCACATCGACATTTTCGAAGGCGCCCCGGCTATCGAATCCATCCGGCGACGCTTCTGTGCCCATCACTTCCATGCCATCGAAACGGGCTAACCACGCGGCGGTGAACCAAGCTCGAGCGCGCTCTACCTTCGATAATTTCTCATCAGCCCCGTCCTTCAACGCCTTGACATATATTTCGAGAACTTTGTCATAAGGGGGATTCAGATACCGTGCCGCCTCATCGTAGCGATCTTCTCGAACGAGTCGGCGGCCCAACAAATATTTTAGGTTCCCTAAATGCTTTTCAGGATTGGTGTCATCCGTCGTACCCATCGAGTCGGGCTGTTGATCAACGAACGCTTTCAGTTCGTCTGCCGAAAGAACGTGTTCCGCGACGTAAGCGGCGTCATCCCAAAGTCCACCGCGCCAAAACGTTTCCAACGCTTGGACGAAGTCGCGTCGCTCAAGACGAAGACTACCAAAATCGCCGCTCGCCGCGCTGTCAAATGTCCATCCCCCCTCCTGATTCCCAGTCAAATACCGGTCTTCTGTCGATCCGGACCATCCGGTATAATGGGATAGGTCATGGATCGATTGCCAGGCAAGAGCCATGCTTTTAGCCGCTTCATCAAGCCGGCCGTTCCGCCGCTGAAGTTTCGCTCGCAACCAATAGGCCGCGGGAGAATCATTTTTAGCCAGTTGCAGCCAGCGGTCTGCTTCGTTGTAGTTGCCGTTGTTATAGGCAACCCAACCTAAATATTCCGCTTCGTCGACTTGTTCCAGGTTCGCGTCTTTAATAACCGATAGCCAACGCGCGCTCCGATTTGGTGAGCCCGATGGCGATTCCCCCTGCGATGCGTCAGCGTTTTCCGCTGCCGTTTCTGTCGCAAGAATATGAGCCGTCACCAACGAACGAAGCAACGGATCTTTGGCCGCAGATCGCAAATCATTCAGCGCTTTCCGGTCGTGGGCGCTTTTCTGGTCAGCCGTCCATTTGCCGATATCATCTACTTCCGGGCCGTAATTCAACATTCCGTCCACCGATGATCGATCGGGGATCAGCGCTTTCAAAGAGACGATTGCGCTGGTATCACCCAGAGCCAATTGGGTCAGAAAGAGGGGCGCAGCCCTTTCCGGATGATTCTGTTTCCACTCGCTACGACCTTCCCATCCATAGCTGTCTGCGGCCATTCCAAGTGAATCGGCGAATCCGGCTCGCGCAAATCCACGAGTTCGCTCAAACCAATTTACGGCATCCGGACTCCCGCTTTTAAGCGCCATTTTTCCCAGCATGAACGCCGCCCAAACTGTCCGATATTTTCTCTCCGATTCCGGCCGTTGCAGCAATCGTTCCCAAGCTTTGCGTGCATCGTCCCAATGATCTTTCCCGCGGCGATAGGCGAACGCACCCTGGTGGTAATCCGAGAATTCCGACTCAAACTCTACCGGCAGCGAATCTGCGGTTTTCTCATCCGTCCTGACAATGAGCTCGCGGGCAGCGGCATGATCTGTCCGCGCCTTTGCCGGGTCGGGTGGTTTGATTCGCCCCTCCAGGATTGCCTGATCGAAATCTTTTAAGTCGGCATCCGCCGTCGCCTCCGCTTTTGCATGGCTCTCGGACTCGCTTTGAGAATCATCTATTTTTGCCAGCAGCAACTTTTCAGCCGGATGAAAGTTTCCGGCCAGCCGCTTGACTTCGAGCTCCCAATAAAATTCGGGAGATGCGTCGACATTTTTTCCGCCATTATCCAGATATTGAACGGGACCGAAAAAACCGGTGGCAAACGCTGGCACGGTCTCAAAAAAAACCAAGATTGCTGCGCCTATGCCCGATAGAACCACTCGATCCTCTCGAAAGGTGATCTCATTGTATTGCAGGCGTTTTTTCTGAGACCTGCGCGTTAAGCGCCGGCGTCTGATCATAACGGAGCCAACCGATATCAACTTTGGCTCCGGGTGACAAGCGTAGGCCGCGCCTGGAATCAGATGTGAAAAGGGCTTGTCCAGATCCGCCCCGAAACTGCCACCCCGGCAAAGCATCCCATGCGACCAGCGTCCGATCCGACCAGGTCACACTCACCTCGCAATCAACCGGAGCATCCGCCTCTCCCTCATTGGAAATGGATAGGTCGACGGGATTCACACCTTTCTTGAACACTTCCAATCGGTGAGACGGCCTTCGGCCTTCCATCACGGCGCTCAGAGTCGGCCATCGCCAATTCCGTCGATCCGTCGAAACCGGTATGCGGTACCAGATTAATCCACTCAGATGAGGTGGACAATTTGTCCGCCAATCGTTCACGAGATTTGCCAGCTCATCCGCGTCGGTATCGAATTCCAGAACTCGCGTTCCGCGCGGCCAGGCGGGCTGCACGCTGTCCATTGAAACGCCCAATAGATTTCCTTGCTGATCATACCCGGCCACACAGCGATAGGTCGGAAGGGAGACCATAAATGGATGAGCGAGTTTGGAGGCTTTGGCTACCCAATTCCTCGCCAGCCCGCTATCGCACAAAACCGTGCGCCCAATCTCATTGACGGTTGGAATCGAATGTACCTGCAAAACGTAGGCTTCACTCTGGCTAATTAGTTCAAGGAAATCAGGTTCATCCAGCCAGGATGGAAGCGTCGTAATCACGAATCTGAGCGGTTGAACGACCGCTCGTACAGCTCGTACCCAGATTTGATACCCGGCCAGCTTCTTTTGGGCGCAATCGAAGTCGAGCTGGAACTCATCGAGGTTCACCTCATGATTTTTCGCTTCCTGAATGAGTCGAGACGCTTCCTTAACGATGGTCAAAGTCGATAAATCGTTTCCAACAAACGGCCCTGGATACGGCGCGATCCGCAACGCAATGGCCCACGGCTTTTTCGATGCCTTCATCGTCGACCAAGAAATTGTCGCCCGAACCGGATCCGGTTTTCCACTCGTCCACTGAATTTCCGCGCCGAGAACGACCAGTCCATCCATGTGTCGATCAGCTTCGACCACAGCATCCACTACGGCCGCCGTCCAATCCCGCTGCCAAAGGTAACCGCGCTGGCGAAGCCCCGTGACCGGTGTGACGCGGTGGCAACTGGCGAGGAAGAGAATGGAGAAAAGGATGGCTCGAGAAAAGATCCGGTATCGGAGTACCGTTGTGGAACGATATCGGGAAACAGGTAACACTTCAGAGCGATTTCACTCGAAAAACTTCTCGCGATATGGCCGCAGATCGAGCTCCAGGCTCCAAGCGGATCGATCCTGGGTGACTAGCCCCCAATAGGCTTCGGCAATGGCAGCCGGATTCATGAGCGGTTCGGTGGTTTGGTCTTCGTTGCCCGGCTCGAGTTCATTCTCCCCAATCACACCATCGATGATGATATGGGCAACATGGATGCCCTTAGGCCACAGTTCCTTGGCCAAGGCCTGGGCGAGCCCGCGCATCGCAAATTTTGCGCTGCTGAAAGTGATGGCGCCCCCCCGAACCGATGAAGTCGCGCCAGTGAACAGGATGCAACCGGCGCCCTTCTGGAGCATTTCAGGAACGACTGCTTGCGAGCAGAGGAACGAGCCAAGTACACCGACCCGCCAACTGTGAGCGAAGTTTTCCGCACTAATCTCGACAAAGGGTTGCCCAAAAGGCCCGCTTTCACTGGCATTGTTGATCAGAAGATCGACCGAGCCGAGCTGCTCGCGGATGCGCTGGAACGCTCCGGTCACCTGTTCCGCTTCGGCTATATCGGTGGGGATGGAGAGCGTCTCCGTTCCACACCGCCGAAGTTCCTTGGACAGGGTTTCAAGAAAATCTGATGATCTAGCCAGCAGAGCGAGGCGGCATCCTTCCTTGGCGATTCTCCGTGCCAACGAGGCCCCAAGTCCCGGCCCAACACCTGCAATAACCGCCACACCAGGGCTAATAGCATTCATACTAGAATAATTCGGACCCAGTGTTGATTCTGACAAGTTAAGGAAAGCATTAAATAGTGTCACCGCTAGATGAAGGAGATAACAAGATCTTTCGTTCTGGCGGCCCTCACCGAAGCTCCAGGCATTCTTTCAAGCATTGGCGAGAGCTTCACGGCATGCGGTCAGCTTAAACCAAATTCCGAAATTTTGAATCGTCCTCGTCCTCGGTGCATTGGGATTCCGTGACCGCAAAGAGACCGACGTCCTGCAACTATTTTGTTCGGTTAGTCTGATGGCGAAGTGATCGGGATTCTCGAGGACGAGGACGACGACGA
>DASZGG010000159.1:0-7481 GCA_035939025.1 Chthoniobacterales bacterium
GCAGCCTCGCCGTGGACACAGCTCGGAACCAGTTTGCCAGTCGCAAAGGAGTTCATTGACCACTGGTGGTATCCGTCAAACTTCGACTTGTCCACATCGGTACGGGCTGGAATCGAGCCTTTCAGCGGGTTAAAGGCTTCCTGAGCTTCCTTGCTGCCGATGCTTTTCAGCCAGGCGATAGCCGCCTCTTTGTGAGGAGCCCCTTTGGCGAGGATAAACCCATCAGCAACGATGATGAATGATCCATCGGTACCGGGATGGCTGACCCAGCCAAAATCTTCCTTCTCCTTCTTGTTAGCTTTAATGAATTCTCCATCGGCCCAATCGCCCATGGAGCTAAAGGCGACTTTACCTTCGATCAAAGCGCCGATGGCTTGATCCCAACTCAATGCAGAGTGATCACGATTAGTGTAGTCCTGCATTTTGGCGAAAATTTGCATCGCTAGCTTTACCTTTGGATCATCCCACTTCATCTTGCCACTGAACAAATCCATCCATCCTTCGGGTCCGACAGCACCCAGGAGCGTATTCTCAAAGAGTTGAGCTGAAGCCCAAATCCCTGAATCACCCACGCCTAAAGCAGGGATGCCGGCCGCTTTAAGCTTATCGCAAGCCTCGAAAAACTCCTCGAAGCTCATCCTTTCGCCTACGGTGATACCGTGCTGCTCGAGGAGCTTCTTATTGTACCAAAGTACGTTTCCGCGATGGACGCCGGCAAGCACGCCGTAAGTCTTATCGCCCTTGGTCATCAGATCCACAAGAGCTTTCGGAAAGGCTTTATCCCATCCGTAACTCTTGTAAAGATCCGTAATCGGCTCGCAATAGCCAGGTTCCACGTATTGACCCAGCATCTCCCAGCCAGGATGACTTTGCCAGGTATCAGGCGGATTACCGCCCGCCAATCGGGTCTGGAGCACTGGGCGAGCGGCAGAGCCTCCGCCACCCGCGACTGTCGCGTTGATGATTTGTACGCCAGGGTACTGCTTCTCGTAGGTATTGAACAGCGCGTCGAGCGCGGCCGCTTCACCACCGGATGTCCACCAGGAAAAAACTTCGAGTTTCCTCTCGCCGGCAGCTCGAGAGAACGGAGGCGCTTGCACTATGCCGAACAGCGCAGCGAGCGTGATCAATGACGCTAACGCACGACTTTTGATGTACATATTAATCTTAGTTAATGTCTTCTAATTGCGATGGACTTCTTGGTTATTTGCCGAAGTAGCTCTACGCGCATAATACGCGTAGAGCGGTAATTGCGCTTCGGGCAATGAGCTAGTTGTCCTCCTTGGCTTGCTCTGGCGAATCGGCGGAAAACTCATTGCACGGCCAGAGGCGTCGGGAAATCAGGTTTACCTTGCCCATAAGCTTCAAGTCCCGTGAGGAAGCTCCCACCCAGATTGTGTAAGCGCCGGGTTCAGTGGCCCAGCGGCCAGAGCCGGTATCATAGTAGGCAAAAGACGGCTCGTCCAGCTCCAAAGTAATCCGCTTGGATTCGCCAGGACTCAGGTAAACTTTCTGGAAGCCTTTAAGCTCTCTGATTGGTCGCACGATGTTTGAATATCCGGCCTTTCCAAGGTAGAGCTGGGCAATTTCCGCACCCGCCCTATCCCCGGTGTTCCTAATCCTAAAGGTCACCCGTACATTCCCATCGCGGTTCAGACCATTAGGCGTGACATCGAGATCAGAATACGAAAATGTCGTGTAAGACAGCCCGTATCCGTAGGGAAATTGGGGTACGATGTCATATTTATCAAAGCCTCGATACCCCATGAACAACCCTTCAGCGTAAACCGCGGTGACGCCTCCGTCGCTCGAGGGATAGTTCGGGTAGGCCGGATTATCCTGAAAACGCTTTTCAAAGGTAAACGGCAGCTTTCCAGAAGGGTTAGTATCGCCAAACAAGATATCGCCCAAGGCTATCCCGTCATCTTCACCTGGAAATATGGCATGTATCAGGCCAGGCACCTGGTTGACCCATTGCTGGATGTCCATCCCACCGCCTCCGTGCAACACGACGACTGTCTTAGGGTTGGCAACCACCACGTTGCTAATCACCGTATCCTGATAGTTCGGCATCGTGTAGGTTCTATCGCTGCCTTCCCCCTCGGTGCTTGAATCAAAACCGGCGGCGATGACTACTGCATCGTAGTTTGCGATGTTTGCCGGGGCGCTCAGTGAGGCATAACCGAGACTCAGGCTCGAACCTCCGCGAGAACGTGCCGGAGGACCTTTATATTCCACCGTGACATCAACCGGTTGCCCGGCGACCACCGACAGTTTCGTAGTGAAGTTGGCCGCAACATTACGGCCTGTCGCACTCCAATTGTCGAAAAGGCTTTGCCCGTTTACAATGAATCGTATGTTACTGTCGGATTGGATGTGAAAAAGATAGTCGCCCGTGGCGGGAACCGCCATCCTTCCAGTCCAGCGCACGCTAAATGGAATAGAGGCAACTACCGTCGGTCGATCTGTGGAATTATAGTTGACCAAAAGGTCTGGATAGATCTGGGTTAATACCGGTGTCCCAGAAAGCGTCTGGTTCGCGAAGTAGGCCGCTTCCAATCCGCTTTGGTAAACTCCATTACTATCAGGGTATTGCCAAGTGGAAGTGGTAGGATCCGCGTTCCCGATGTTGTAAAAATCAACTTTGACGTTGCTGCCCGCTGCTTGGGTAATTCCAGCCAGTTCACTCGTATAATGGATCGGCGTGACCGCTCCACTTCCGCCTTCCCCCGGAGGCGCTCCGTTCGCAAGAGAACCTACGACAGCGATTGATTTCACTTTTGTTCGATCAATCGGCAGAAGCTTATTGTCGTTCTTGAGCAAAATGATTCCTTCACGCGCCGAATCCAAACCAGCTTTAGCACTCACCGGGTTGTCTTGAGGAATTGACGTATCGAGCTGCGGTCGATCCAGGAAGTGGAACCGTAAAATGGTTGCGATGATTCTGCTCACTTTATCATCGATAGTCGCTTCGGTAAGTTGCCCCGATTGAAAGTACGGGTAGAGGTTCGCGGAGGACATCAGGGCCCTGCTGCCACCGGGCATTTCCAGATCCAAGCCGGCCAACGCCGCCTGCAGACCGTCGTGCACTCCTCCCCAGTCGGACATTCTTATCCCGTCGAATGCCCACTGCTGGGCCAGCACCAGTGTATTAAGGTAGCTGCTTTGAGAACAAAAGAACCCGTTAAGCTGGTTATAGGCATCCATAAAGGCGCCAGAATGACCCTGTTTGACTGCAGCTTCGAACGGCCGCAGATAGATTTCCCGGAGCGTCCTTTCGTCGACGATGGTGTTGATTGAATTTCGATTGTATTCCTGGTCGTTGCAAACGAAGTGCTTGGAAGTGGCGACCACTCCCTCCCTTTGAACCGCTTTGATCAATGGAACTAGCATCTGACTACCGAGGTAGGGATCTTCGCCGCAGATATACTCTGAGTTACGACCACCCACCGGAACGCGATACATATCCATTCCCGGGCCGAGCCAGATATGGAATCCTCGGGCTCTGGCATCCTGTCCGACGCCGATTCTCTTGGCCCAGGCAAGATCCGGATTCCAGGTTGCGGCCAACAAGAGCGCAGCAGGATACAGTGTGCTCGGCACATCGCTTCGTACTCCATTTGGTCCGTCAGTTGTCCGAATCTCGGGCAAACCCAGGCTGGGTATGGCAGCAATGCTTGCGCCGGTTGAGTTCGGAAGACCAGGACCAGACGCCGGCGTAACGCCATGGATATAATCCAGCTTTTGCTGGATTGTCATCTGGCTCAAATAAGACTGAATCTTATCGTTAACGGTGCTCTCATCCTCGGCGAGGGCAGCCTCGCTTGCGATCAGGCCGAATAAAAAAACGGATGCTGACGCCCAGGGAAAATGCCTTTTTAGACTTTTCATTGTAACAATTGTTAATGATTTCAGCGCCCTGTGTTCGGCATCGAGGAATCAGAACCGGGGGGACTGCGATTGCCCCACGTCGGTGCAACTCACAGCTTGAATTTTTGATTCATCGAACAAATGCCGGGACCGGGCCAAACTACGGGGAACTGCAAACCATTTCTAAGAATCGCCTCGATAAAGCAAGAGTAATTCTTTCAAATTGAAGAAAGTTTTAGTTAATTTGTATAATATTATCTTTAATTTGAATTTTTTTGCTATGCAGGTGTTCCTAAGACCCGATTCGATCCCCGACCGGCCTTAGCAAACTGGCTAAGCACTGCTCGGCTCGAGCAAGCTGAGGTGGCCCCCGCTTGTTATACCCTCATAGTTGGGGGCAATGAGATCGTGAGTCGGAAGCGCAGCAGCCCCGATCGCGGCTGCCTCATCGTGTAGTGACCCTTGGAGAATTCCCGGAGGATTTGTGCCTCCGGGGGGCTTCGCGGCGTGTGTAATGCTTGCGCACCGCTCACAGATGAATGCCAAAAGTGGGCCAGGCAAATGACCTCCTACGACGAACGCCTCTGGGTCGAATAAGAGTTGAAGATTCTGGAAAGCCTCAGAAAGAAACAAAACTGCGGTTTCCAGCCAATCCATGAGCGCGGTGTTCCGCGCCTCAAACAGTTGCACAAGCTGAGACAACTCCGTTCCGCGGATATCAGCCCCCTGAAGGTGCTGGCACAAGGATGTTAGGGATGTGTATGTTTCAAGACATCCCTTTTTCCCGCAACCGCATCTTTTCGCATCTTTGCTCCTGTTAACTACGACATGCCCGATCTCTCCAGAATTTCCTCTGAATCCCCTGAAAGGTCGACCATCTACAATGATTCCCCCGCCTACGCCGATGCCCATGTAAATATAAAAGAAACTGCTTAGAGTGCGGCCGACCCCATACCAGCTCTCACCGATTGCTGCGGCGGTCGCATCGTTGTCAACGAGAACGCGCAAGCCAGTTTTCTGATGAAAGTACTCCCGAACGTTAAACTCCTCCCATCCGGGAAAATTCGGCATGGAAATGACTTTGCCATACCGGGAATCTACCGGGCCCGGCAACGCTATTCCCAAGCCCCAGATTCGTCTGCGGGCATTTTTGCGCTGCAATTCTCTGATTGAGTTCAGCGCCTGTTTACGAGCTTCGTCCGGTGTCGAAAGATAATGCCCTCGAAAAGTGCGTGCGCGGACTATACCCCTGAAATCTACGAGAACAGCGGCGATATGATCACGCTCCAGGTGAAGGCCGATGGAAAATGCACCATCGGGATTAATCTCGAATACCTTCGCGGGCTGACCTCGTTCGGCCGCCTTAAGGCCGAATTCCTGAATAAGTCCGGCACGTTGCAGCCCGTCCACGATGTTAAAGACCGTCTGGTTCGTCAGGCTGGTTACGCGAGCGATTTCGACCCTTGAGACCGGCCCGCGCAGTCGGATAGTCTCTAGAATGACCCTCTGATTCAGGAGATGCGCGTGCTCCAGATTCGTACCGTTTCTACTTGCGGTGCGTTTCTGATGGCTTTGCATGACATTTTGATTAAGCGAGATCTCCGTAGAATCCAATGGTTTATTACATATCCAGGCAATATTTGGAATCCGACTTCCATGGACCGAACGGCTTATTCTAATGTGCGCATATTCAAGAATTTCCGTAATCCCGTCAAGTTCATCACAGAAGGGCAGCGAAGATTTCAACAGAAGGAAAACAAAAGGATTTGAACAGAAGGTAGCAAAGGTAGCAAAGGGGACGGAGGATTAGGAGTGTTGGTCTTCCCGAGTGAAGCGCTGATATCTGATTTGATAGTGGCCGAACGAGCCTACGCCGCGGATCGCTGGGGTCAGCCGTGGGGTCAGCCGTTGACTTATGACTTTGGGCGCCGCGTAGCCTGGTTGAGTTTTCCTCGTTGGAAGCAGCATGACCTGGTAGGGACGCGCTCCAGCGCGATCCGGCGCCGCATGTCCAAAAAAGGTGCAAACTCAAAACAGGAGAAACTGATGGCAAGAGCCTCAGCTCCGAAAGAGCAAGAGCGCGTCGCAGAAGCAGCAAAAAGAAGCGTCGAGACGTGCAGTGCCGGACGCGCGGGAGCGCATCCCAACCGGCGCCGGCGGAGCGGCTCGGTCCTATCATTTCTACAGTGCATACCAACGATTCAACTTTAAGCACCGGGCTTCAACTCGCCGTTGAGGACCCGAATTTAGACAATACAAAATCATCGAACCGCTCACTGTAAATTCGGCTATTATCGCACAGCAAGTCCAGAGCCTGTTCCTCGCTAACGAACAGGGCGTTGACACTGTCGGATTGGTAGTGAACCCCCGCCGCATCGCGTCTCGGTAGGAATTGGTCGGAGACAAAGCCTCAACGCCGAGTTGCAACATATTACTGCGGCGTTTAGATGGGCTTAAACCCAAATTCCGAAATTTGGAATCGTCCTCGTCCTCGTCGTCGTGCTCGTCCTCGGTGCATTGGGATCCCGTGACCGCAAAGAGACCGATGGAACTAATTTGTTCTGTTAGTCTGATTGCGAAACGGGATTCTCGAGGACGAGGACGAGGACGAGCACGAGGACGACTCCTCAAATTCGGTTTTCAGCTTAAAAGCTAAAATCATGGTGCACATACTCGGCAAGCTCCCGGCTACTGGCCGGCCTGGCCGCCGCCGCCGACAATGGTGTTTGTGCATACTTTAATTCTCGTTTTGGCGGTGTTGGTTAAACAAAGCGGGCAATAATCGCCAGGGAGACGACGCTGATGAACAGCCAAAGCAGAACTCCCTGCAAGAACGGCCGCCAGCCAACGGTTCGGAGCGTCTTCGCCGAGAGCCCGGCCCCGATCAGAAACAACGTGAGCGTCAGACCGGTTGTGGCCACATGCCCCAATGCGGGGGCTATGCCGG
This sequence comes from Chthoniobacterales bacterium, assembly GCA_035939025.1. Classification (GTDB taxonomy): domain Bacteria; phylum Verrucomicrobiota; class Verrucomicrobiia; order Chthoniobacterales; family JAFAMB01; genus JAFAMB01. The sequence continues at coordinate 6,818 of DASZGG010000159.1, forward strand.
CCATCCCAGGCACGAAACTGCGAGCCACCGAGGCGAGCAGGAAAAAGCCAATAAACCAAGGCACCTGCACCTTGGGCTTAAGCTGCGTAGCGGTCTGGCGGTGAGTCTTGCGCGCTCGGAAGATGGCCGCTGCGCCCAAGCCCACTGGGATAATCCAAAGAGCACGAGAGAGTTTGACCGCCGTAGCCGTTTGCAACGCATCAAGCCCGTAATGCGCGCTCGCACCGACCACTGAGGAAATGTCGTGAATAGCGATGCCTGCCCAGGTGCCGAATTGGACCTGGGTGAGCCCAAGAGCGTGACCCACCAGCGGGAACGCGTAAAGTGCGACCGCATTGAGGATGAAAATCGTTCCCATCGCAACGCTGATCTCGCTTTCAGCCACCCCGATTACCGATCCGACGGCCGCGATGGCCGATCCACCGCAGATCGCGGTGCCCGCGGAGATCAGGGCCGAGACCTTGCGATCGATGCCCAAGCGTTTGCCAAGGGCCCAGCCTAACCAGAGCGTCATCGCGATAGTCGCCGCAGCAAAGCCGGCACCTTGCAAGCCCGTGCGGAGGACGAGGGGCAAATCCATGCCAAAGCCCAGAAAGACCACGCAAACCTGCAGCAGCTTCGCTGAGACTTTTTTGCCGAGGTGTGCAAACGGATTCTCGTGCGT
>DASZGG010000160.1:0-1617 GCA_035939025.1 Chthoniobacterales bacterium
GTTGCGCGGCAGAGTCTTGGCTTGGTCGAAACCGCTTTTTTACATGCTCAATAGACGACCAATGAGAAACTGTTAATCTTCCTGGGTTAATGAAGATCAATCGTGCTCTCATTTCTGTTTCGGATAAGACAGGCATTGTTCCGTTCGCTCGTCGGCTCAGCGAGGCCGGTGTCGAGATCATTTCGACGGGCGGCACTGCAGCTCTGCTAAAAAACGAGTCAATCTCGCACATCGAGATCGAAAAATTCACGGGCTTCCCGGAGATTCTGAGCGGACGAGTCAAAACCCTCCACCCGAAGGTACACGGTGGATTGCTGTTTTTGCGAGACGATCCAGATCACCGACGGCAGGCGGCGGCTCACCAGATTGAACCGATCGATCTTGTAGTGGTTAACCTCTATCCGTTCGAGAGCACGGTGGCCAAGCCGAACGTGACGTTGGAAGAGGCGATCGAGCAAATCGATATTGGAGGACCTTCGATGCTGCGGAGTGCTGCCAAGAACTATCGATCGGTCACGGTCGTATCCGATCCGGCGGACTACGGAACGGTTTTGAAAGAACTGGAGCTGCACGATGGAGAGACTACTCTGACGCTGCGGGAACAATTCGCCATCAAAGCCTTTCTTGCGAGCTCGAGATACGATCAAGCGATTGCCGATTTCTTGCGACGAGAACAGGGTACCGCTGGAGCCTTTGTACTCTCTTTACCGTTGGAAATGCGCCTGCGCTACGGAGAGAATCCGCACCAGACGGCGTCCTTATATGGCCATTTTCAGGATTTCTTCCATAAGCTGCACGGCAAGGAACTATCGTATAACAACATCCTCGACATCAACGCAGCGGCAAATCTGATTCGAGAATTCGCGGAGCCGACAGTCGCGATTCTTAAGCACACAAACCCATGCGGAGTTGGTTCCGATCCGGATCTTCGGGAAGCCTGGATGAAAGCCTTCGCCACGGACAAACAGGCTCCATTTGGCGGTATTATCGTTTGTAATCGTCCCATGACTGAATCGCTGGCCCGTGCCATTTCGGAAATCTTCAGTGAAGTAATTATTGCTCCGGAATTTGAGCCGGAGGCTAGAGCTTTACTCCAGAAGAAGAAGAATCTTCGACTGATGAAGATGCTCTCCTGGCCGGACGAGGCACAAGACCAACCGGACGTTCGGTCGGTGATTGGGGGCGTACTCGTGCAGGAAAAGGACGGGGTTGGGTTCAAAGAACCGGAGCGACATGTGGTCTCCGCCCGCCCGCCAAGCGCGGATGAAATGAAGGCCATGCTCTTTGGGTGGCGCGTGGTCAAGCACATTAAATCAAACGCCATCGTGTACGCGTCCAAGGATCGGACGCTTGGCATCGGTGCGGGACAGATGGCGCGGGTGGATGCCGCGCGAATCGCGGTCTGGAAAGCAAACGAGGCCGGACTCACGCTAAAAGGAAGCGCCGTTTGCAGCGACGCATTCTTCCCTTTTGCAGACGGTTTAATCGCCGCATCGGACGCCGGCGCAACCGCTGCTATCCAGCCGGGTGGATCTTTGCGCGACGAGGAGGTCATAGCCGCCGCGGACGAACGCCAAATGGCGATGGTCTTCACAGGGGTGCGGCATTTCAGGCATT
>DASZGG010000161.1:0-10431 GCA_035939025.1 Chthoniobacterales bacterium
CCCTGTTCTTTCCGGAGTTTGACCAGCCACTCGCGCTGGACTTTTGCCAATGCCTCTGGAGCGCTCCCGCTCTGATGCGCGGCTTCGTAAAAATCGCTCATGATCTGGACAGTAACTTCGTCGCTGATCGGCCATAGAGTCATTAGCAGGTTCTGCGCTCCAGCCTCAATGAAACCGCGGCGTAGCCCCATGACGCCTTCGCCGGCTCTGGATTCGCCGGAAGCCGTGTCGCAGGCCGAGAGGGTCACTAACCAGGTTCCTTTGAGATCCAGGGTGCTGACATCCTCGGCGGTCAGGATCCCATCATCTTCTATCGGAGACGCTTCTCCCCGTTTCCAGGCCTCAATCGTGGTATTGGCTCCGGCTAACGCCAAACCGCTTCGGTGCATCGGATTCTTGAAGAACCTGGACTTGGTAAGATCTGATTTGTTGCCAAGCGATTGGGGATCATTCGGATCGGGATCCGGGGAGACATCTTCGGGCTCGAAGAAGCCATGAGTGGCCAAGTGCAAAATGTAGGGACTGTGCAGGTCCAGAAACGCTCGTTTGCTGACGTCCGGTCCTGTGAGCGATCTGGTTTGCCAGCCCCAACGCTCAAATTTGCGCAATAGTTGAACGCCCTCCTTTTGGGTGCCTTCTAGTTCTTCAAAAGTTAAATCCTCGACTTCGCGCTTTTCCACACCGCGAAGCACGCCGGAACCCTCCACGGGTACAACGCGACTAGCGAGTTCAATATCTCTGTCGAATTTCGGATTGGACATGATGATGACCTCCTTGCCCTGAGTCAGTTGAGGCGCGCGCACCAGATCACGGCCGCTCGTCACGTACTCGATCGAGCATTTTTCTGCAACGAAGTCCTTATCTGGATCGAGCAAGGTAGCGAACGAGAGGAAATTGAGTTGTCCATCAGGGCTGACGATGACCCTGTTCACGTTAGGTGGAAACGCTTGCTCAACTGGTTCCCAAACCTCTTTGTAAACCGCTCGCAGAATGGCTGCCATCTCTCCATCGCCAGCCCCGCGGACCAAACGCTGATAGCGCCTGAGACTGGATTCGATTTCCTGGGCGCTGCCGAGCGTGACCCAGCGGGGCAAAGCATCTGCCGAGAGCACCACCGCTCCATAGCGCAATTCGAACTTGGTTTTTCCCAGGTAGTGCTGATACCTCACGTATTCAATGAGTACCCCATTTTTTGGGATCGCTGCTTGCACCTGTTCGACCGTAATAGCGAGGGCTCGCCTGGCTTGGCCGACATCAGTAAATTGGCGAACCAGCTTATCCTGGATACCCTCAACCTCCTGTTCCAAAGTCTCAAGGCGTTCGTTAGCGCCCTTTGGGGAGGCTGCCGTAGTCTGCAGCAACAGCTTCGCTAATGCCTGTTTCTTGGCCTTTAATTCTTCAAACACCGCCCGGCTTGCCTCATCTTTGCTGGTTTCCGCGAGCATCCTGTCTTCAATGATCGAGTCGAGCACGACCCCTTTGTAGTGCAGAACTGCACTAGCCAAGAGAGGAACCGTCGGGTCGACCGCGGTCAAAAGGGTGTAAGAAGTTAAAAGGCGCCGATAGGCGAGTCGCTGGTCTTCTGAACCGAACGAAAGGATCTGGGAAAATGCCTTCAGTTCGGCAAGGTACCCTTGTTCGGCGAGTTGTTTGCCTTCCTCGATCTGTCCTAAATCAAATTCCAAGAGCGCCAAATTGTTGAAGCTTGTCGCCGTATCACGATGCTCGGGGCCGAGCACTTTTTGGCGAATCTCCAGAGCTTTTTTAAACAGCGGTTCGGCTTTTCCGTAGTCGCCCATGTCCTGATAAATCAACCCCAGATTGTTGAGGCCCGATGCAGTAAGGGGATTTTCGGGGCCGAGCACTTTTTGGTAAATCTCCAGAGCTTTCTTGAGCAACGGTTCGGCTTTGGAGAGTTCGCCCATTCGCCGATAGAGTTCCGCCAGATTGTTGAGGGTGATCGCCGTATCGGGATGCTCAGGGCCGAGCACTTTTTGACGAACCTCCAGAGCTTCTTTGAACAGCGGTTCGGCTTTAGCGTAGTCGCCCATCTGTTGATAGAGCCCTGCCAGATTGTTGAGGCTAATCGCTGTCAGGGGATGCTCGGGGCCGAGCATTTTTTGGCGAATTTCCAGAGCTTCTTTATACAGCGGTTCGGCTTTAGCGTAGTCGCCCATCTCGTGATAAAGCAGCGCTAGATTGTTCAGGCTTAGTGCGGTTATCGGATGTTCGCGGCCGAGCAGTTTTTGACGCATTTCCAGAGATTGCTTGAACAGCGGTTCGGCCTTGGCGTAGTCGCCCATATCCTGGTAAAGCTCCGCCAGATTGTTGATGTTTGACGCCGTATCAGGATGCTCGAAGCCGAACATTTTTTGGTGGCGTTCCAGAGCTTCTTTGAACAGCGGTTCGGCTTTGGCGTAGTTGCCCATGCGCTGATAAAGCAGCCCAAGATTGTTAAGATCAGCCAGCGTATCGGGATTTTCGGGGCCGAGCATTTTTTGGCAAATCTCCAGAGATTGCTTGAACAGCGGTTCGGCTTTTGAGTAGTCGCCCATCTCAAAATACAGCACGGCCAGATTGTTAAGGCTTGTCGATGTATCAGGATGCTCGGGACCGAGCACTTTTTGACGAATCACCAGAGCTTCTTTGTACAGCGGTTCGGCTTTGGCGTAGTCGCCTGTACGCCAAAAAAGTTCTGCCAGATTGTTGAGGCTTGTCGCCGTGTCAGGATGCTCGGGGCCGAGCACTTTTTTGCGAATGTCTAGAGCTTTTTGGAACAAGGATTCGGCTTTGCTGTACTGAGCCATATCTTCGTAAAGCAAAGCCAGACTGGTAAGGCTTGACGCCGCAAGGGGATGCTCAGGGCCAAACACTTTTTGGCGAATCGCCACAGCTTCTTTGAACAGCGGTTCGGCTTTCGCGCGTTCGCCCATTCGCCGATAGAGCTCCGCCAGATTGCTGAGTCTTATCGCTGTATCCGGATCCTCTGGGCCAAGCACTTTCTGGTCAATCTCTAGCGCCTTTTTGAACAGCGGCTCGGCGTTCTCGTACTTGCCCATCTGAAAATAAAGCCCGCCCAAATTGTTGAGGCTTGTCGCGGTATCGGGATGCTCTGGCCCGAGCACTTTTTGGCGAATCTCCAGAGCTTCTTTGTACAGCGGTTCGGCTTTGGCGTAGTTGCCCATACGGACGTAAAGCAGCGCCAGATTGTTAAGGCTTGTCGCAGTATCCGGATGCTCAGGGCCGAGCGCTTTTTGACGAATCTTCAAAGCCTCTTGGTAAAGCGGTTCAGCTTCTGCGTACCGGCTCATCTCTTCGTAGAGCTCCGCGAGATTATTGAGGCTTGTCGCCGTGTCGGGATGTTCCGCGGTCTCTGCATTCTGATCGCCGTGCGCTTGCCTTGTCAGGGTGACCAGTTGTTCGGCCAGCGGAATCGCCTCTTCATATTTCCCTTGATTTTTGAGCTCTTCAATCTGCCGATTCAGATGACCCGCAGTGTCATCTTCTGCTTGAACCTGCGCGGAGAGTGCAAGGCTGAAGCCAATCGCAAGCATGATAAAGATGTGCACTAAATGATCGGAACCAAAATTGGATGGATTGGACATGAACCGGCGGTGACTCGTTCAACGGTTCGTAAAAAGTTCCGAAAAGCAATTATCTTCAGTATGTCGAGCAACGTTCGATCATCCTATAGTGCATGCGGATAGATTCGGGTTGCGACTGGCAGCAGGCAAGAATTATGACTGAACACTCCTAGCAAACTGTTGTAAAAGCCGTTTATTTCAACAGTCTGGTAGGTAACTATGGACGCACGGGACGACGATGCCGAACTGCAAAGGCGACTGGATACTCTTTGGTCGTCACCCGATGACCATGCATTCAGAGAGAATGGGACGGTTTTGATCAACGATTTTGTACCGAAAATGCGAGGCGCAATTATGTCTGCCGCTGCTCGTGGAGGAACCCGATCAGGATGGGACATAAACACGGCTTCCAAAAAGACCGCGGATGAGGTGCTCGCTGAGGATGCTCTGGCCGTGGCTCAGACAGATTTCTGGGGCGCCTTGAGGAAAATGAAGAAAGGCCGGATCGTGCGGATTACGACATATTCACAATTGCAAAAGTACGCTGCCAAAATCGCTATTCAGGCTTGGCATGCATCGCTTCGAAAGAAGCATAGAGAGTGGACAAACGTCCATGGTGCGATTGTTAGAATTTTCAAAAGGAACCCGGAACAGTTTTCAATTTGGACCCAGCCAGGCGGCAACTCCGTGGTCGGATTGACCCAATGGCGTCATCTGCCAACGGCCGGCACCCAATGGGATGTAGAGGCCATCTGCGAAGAGGTTCGCCGCAATGCGGAAGAAGACCCCTCTTTCCGCGGATTAGCTTCCCTGGACCGGCTCAAGATGTGTTCTCTGGTGCTGAATGCAGTTCGAGAACCGATCCGCATTTACGAAATGGTATCAGTCATCGCAAAATTAGAAACTCAGATTACCCTTCTGCCGCCTCCGGACTCCCGACCGGCCTGGCTTCGACTCCATTACACAGAACTTTTTCAACTCTGCTGGTCGGCGTTTTTGCGGTTATCCATTCAACAACGACGCGTCCTCTTATTAAAGTGGCATGATATTGAATGGTTTGAAATCTACTGTCGCGTCTCCATAGGGACTATTGCTACGGCCTTGGATCTGCCTTTGGAAGAATTCCTGAACTTGGTCGAGAGGTTACCTCTGCCTGATGAAGAGATCGCTGAGGTGGTCTCGATCAAAGTGCAAAGCATCAGAAATCTGCGAGGTGAAAGTCTGCGAGCCTTTCGCAGAGAGATCGAAAAACTTACCGGCGATCATGCGGGCTTAATTGTTAGCCGGCCCCGATTTATCGGTGATTCTGTTCAATTCAATAGCATTGATTCGATTGAGGCGATTTAGAAAATCAAAGATTTCGAGTTTGTTTATGGTTCATTTGACGCAAGATCAAGTTAGTCGCTATCTGGAAAAGAGACTCACTCGAATGGAACGAGTCGAGCTCAGTGAGCATTTGTCTATTTGTGAGCAATGCCGGGCGCAAGTGATCCAGAGCACCGAGTTTCAACGATTCGCCTCCAATGGAATATTTGCCCTGACCGGGGTTACTCGGGAGAGAAGGCTTTCTTCCTTCCGGTTTGGGCGATTAACCGGTGCCGAGCGGCTCGCGATTGATATGCGCAATCAGCTGTGTCCATCGGCACTCGCAAAGGAGCCGAGTGATGAGGAAATTGACCCGCAGCGGCCCAATAGAATCGATTGGGCAGGATCTTTGTGGCAACGAATATTTGCCGGCGGAACCTGGGGCATGGCGACAGGGGCCGCTGGGGTAATAGCTTTGCTGATGATCGTTTGGTTTACCCGTCCTCAGGAGGACGGCGCCAAGCTCGTCACGATTCGCGACGCCAACAAAGAACTCAAGATTGGAGCGCGTGGATTGATCGGAACCTACTTATTTGAATCGGCAGAATCGCGACAGATAAACACTGAAATTGCCCAGATAGTGAACGATGGTAAACTCACTGCACCGCGAGCCATTCGTGCTTTGCAGGATGAAGGGCCAAGACAGTCACATGGCAACGCGCTGGCGAACGACTCGTTCAAGTTGCAACGCCCGGTGGGAACCGCTGTCGACACCACGACACCCTTGTTTCAATGGACATCGCGATCGAAGGCTACAGGCTACATGGTCAATGTTGTCGTCGATGATCCCAACAACCAACAAGTTACAAAGAGCGGCGTCATTCCTGCGTCTGGCAATGAGACTTCGCTCTATCAGTGGCGTCTACCGGAGGATACTCCTTTGAGACGAGGAGCGACCTATCGCTGGTATGTCACGGCGCTTGTCAGCGATAGTGACGGCCATTCAGCGACCGTCGATGAACCAGCGGCAAAGTTTTTCGTGCTGAGCGGAGGCGAGAGCGAAAACCTCGCGGGGTTAAAGACGAAAGCCGGCGGAAGTCAACTGGTCGCCGGCCTGCTGGATATTCAAGCGGGGCTGCTCGATGATGCGGAGCGAAAGTTTGATGAGCTCCGGCAAACGGAAAACCAGACCGACGAAGGGAAGTCATTCCTGAAAAAGGTCATTATTGAAGTCAAGACACTGAAAGGGGATCGGTGATCGATGAAGAGCGAACGTCGCCAATGGTCGTCATTCGCAATGTTTCCTATTGGCCTGCTGTTCGCACTGGTGTATTTCGCTCCTGCCGGTTTCCCCGATTATACGGCAGCCTCCGAGGCTGATTTGTCCAGATCGTACGGGAGCGTCTGCTTGTCGGTCCGGGATGAAACCGTGTCAAAGGAGGTGGTTTTTACTCCCCAAGTGGGGCCGGGACCAGGCAAATCCATCGTCGCCCATGCGGTTGCGAGTGTCCCTTGTATTCTCCTTATCGTGGCTTTGAACCAGGGAGATGGGCAACTTGCTTACGGTTGGCGCCCGCAATTTGCAGAGCTGGATGAAGAGTGGGAGGAGGTCAGGCTTCCCGAAAAAAACCCGGTGTGGCGCTGGGAGGCGCAGGCCGAACCGTTCGATTTTTACGTGCTTTTCTTATCGGCCAGTTCACCTCTCGCCCAGGAGATCAAGCGTCTTGTTGCCGCGATGCAGGATCCGAACGAGGACCAAAGCGTACTGAAGTTACAGACTAATAGGCTACGTGAGCTGATCTCGCGCGCAGCCGGAGACTCCGATCCGTCAAAACACCGGGCGACCACCACGGTGACAGAAGTTCACGGAATCACTCGGGGGCCGAATGAGTTCCTCTGGAGAAGTTTCGCGTCGAAGGTGTACTTTGATGAGCGAAATTCCGGGCTATTGGTTTTCCGGAGTGACACTTAAGTGTGCCGTTTCGTGTGTAATGGTAATGTCATTGCTTTCAGAATGGGCCGCCGGTCGTGGTAGCATACGCATCCTGCGTGTACCTCCGACAGGCTGGAAGCCTATGCTACTTTGAAGTCGCGCCGGCATCAGCGCGCATATCTAAATCGATACGTAATCAGATCCTGTGACTCTTACGATCCGCCGGTTTCGCGCTCCCGACTACCTTGCTTCGGTCTGGCCCGTTGCCATCACTTTGACCGGCACATTCCTCTTCTGGCTCCTTCTGTTTGGAAATCCGCTCGAGCTATTTGAACTGCGCTGGCTCGGACAGCTGCTCCAGTGGCGCGCAGCCGCGGGGATTGCGCCGGCAGTCGATCCGCATGTCGTCCATTTGGATATCGACCGGAAGGAGTTCGAAAGTTTTTCCACGATCGCAGTTGAATATCAAAATGCGGCGAAGATTATTCTTGAGGCCGCTGAACTGGGGGCAAGGGTAGTCGTCTTTGACATCATTTTCTCGCGCGGCTCCAAAGAGGAATCACAATCGTTGCTCGACGCGATTCGGGAGGCTAAAGAGATGGGTACTCAAGTCGTCCTGGCGGAAGCTTTGGAACCCGGGCTCGGCGATCCTAAAGCGCTTGAAAGGATTCGGTCGTTTCACTTTATAAAGAGACTCGAAGAGCCGGCTGGCTTGATCAATGCCCAATCCGATCCTGATGGTGTTCTCCGTCGCTATGCGATGGTCGAACCAGGGCCTCAGGGGCTAGAACCCTCTCTTGCCTTAGCTGCGTATCTTTCATGGCGCGGCCTGACTTGGAAGGATGTCAGCTTTCCAAGTCCGGCCATCGTTCGCTGGCCCGAGTTGGGCCGCGATTTCGTATCAATCGCCCCAAGGGAAATACAGGTTGAACCGGTTTTATTGAATTTTCGGACCGACTGGAATTTTCAAACCAAAGACGCCAATGCCGCAAAGAGTGTTTTCATCCACTATCGGCTTGACCAACTTCATCAGGAATGGGCTGAGGCCCAGGAAGCTCGAAAGGCTAACCGCCCGGCAATGAAGACTCTGGACGATTGTGTGGTGGCTGTTTCATACATCGTCACCGGCGTTGGCGACGTCGGGAACACGCCCATGGGAACGAACCAACCCGGAGTCGTGTCACACTTGCAGGCGCTCAACGATTTAATCCAGAACAGTTTCCTCCAACGAACATCGAGATTTACGGATGCTTTTCTTCTCCTCGCAGTTCTCCCGTTTGTTTTTTTCTCGAAACGCTGCGCAGGAGTCGCGTCGTTACTTATTCTTTGGTTCGGCGGCGTCCTGTTAATTCTTGGTTTAGAGGCTTGGCTCGTGTTCGCGAGAAATACGGTTTTCGGTGCGATCTATGTCGCCGGTCTCTGGACCGCAATGAACGTCGCCGAAGTGGCTCGCCGCTATGTGCGGGAGTTCGTTGAGCGCTTGAAATTACGCACCACAATGGGCTTTTATTTTTCGCCGAGCGTGCTGGAACGGGTGCTAAAGGACCCAGGGTCAACCGAACCGCAAGAGGCCGAACTCACGGTGCTTCTGACCGACCTCCGCAACTCCACCCCACTGGCCGAGCGGCTTGGCGCCAAGGATTTCTTTTTGCTCCTGAATCAGGTGTTCGAAATTCAAACTCGCGCCGTCACGGCCGAGGACGGCAATCTCGAGCATTTTCTCGGCGATCAGTTCTTGAGCTATTGGGGAGCGCCTCATCCTCAACCGGACGCCTCGGATCGCGCGCTGCGTGCCGCGTTTGTGCTGATTGCCAGGATGGAAAGCTTCAGGGAAGAGTTACCGAGCGAGATTCGCGAACTCTTTGGGTACGGAGTAGCTCTTCATAGCGGCTTAGCTCTGGTCGGGAACAAAGGTTCGCGACTTCGGTTGGATTACGGGGTCGTGGGAGATCTGGTTAATACCGCGGCACGCGTCGAATCTCTGACAAAATACTACGCTGTCCGCATGTTAGTGACGCGCAACGCATATTCAAAAATGACGAGTCCACCGCCGTCGCGACTCCTCGATCACGTGGTGGTCAAAGGCAAGAACCTCCCAATAGAGATTCTTGAGGTCAGTGATTCATGCAGCAAACCAAACTTCGAAGAGATCGCGCAAAATTATTCAGAAGCGTTCACTTGGTACCGGAGCGGTCAGTTTGACGTTGCGGAACGGTTGTTCACCAGGCTGGCAGAATCTGAGAATGATACGCCGAGCCTGGTGCTGATGCGACGTTGCGCAGAATTACGCCTGCATCCACCCAAACTTTGGGAAGGCGTCTTCCGGCTCGAGACCAAGTAGAATCACACGCTTTAAGAATCGACGAGGTCATTGCGGGTTAGAAAGCTCTTAAACATACGATCAAATGAAGAAGTCAGGAGTTGCAGGAGTTCAGGAGTTGCAGAATGAGAAGGCGGCTTTCCGGTCTGTGGATGTTGATAAATCAGCCTCCCATGCGATGACGATTTCGAATCGGCTAGCAGTCGATTCGACGAGGTATTCATCTCCTGAACTCCTGCAACTCCTGACTCCTGAATTCTTGAAGTTTAAACAGATCAAATGTAGAAGTCAGGAGTTGCAGAAATCCCCCAAAACATATGGACAAAATTGTTCCCCTGATTGGCTCGGCCGAGGTTGGGCCGCTTGGCGTGCTTCACTTACCCAGGCTCTGGCTTAAAGTCTCTCTCGACGGAAAAGGTGCTCTGGCGGAAGGATATCCTGCCGTAGGCACCGGATTCGATCAGATGGTACTCGATGGCCTGGGTCTGAAGAAGGACGCTGTAATCGATTATATTACGAAAAACAGGCCTACCTACTGTCAGTTCGAAGCCTGGATCAAAGAACAACCGGGTACTCGACTGGATTCGGCCTCGATTAAAAAACTCAATGAATCAATCCGAGATTACAATCATGAGGAAGGCACGGTAATATCCATGCTCGGCGAGAACGAATTGCCGCCGGATATCGGTATTCGTGATGCAGTCACTCTTAACCGGCTCGATGACTGGAAATGCTTTCATGAAGCGGTTTTGAAATAGGTATAGCTCTTAAACGGACGAGTAAGTCAGGAGTCAAGAAGTCAGAAGTTGCAGGAGTTCAGGAGTCGCAGAATGAGACGGCGGCCTTCCGGTCTGTGGGTGGCTATTAATCGGTCTCCGTGCGATGGAGATTTCGACTCGGCTAGCAGTCGATTCGACGAGGTGTCTCCTGAACTCCTGAATTCTCGGAGAGTTTTAAAACAGTTCGTTTCGATTCCTTTATTTTAATAAATGTTGCAGAAGTTAAACCGATACCGGGTCATTGCCGCCTCCAGGATCGCTCCAGGCGCATCCGAATCTCATCTATCCTTGTCGGTGTACAACCGAAACCAGATAATGACTAATTTAACGCCCCACCGAACGACTTGGGATGTAAGCAGCACTGCTAATAGCTGAGCAATACCTGGAACATCGTCAATCGACTTTATACCTCCCCCCAGAAAGATGATGAGCGCCGCCCAAAGGAGCCATCGTTTCCAAGGCGTTTTGAACCAAAAGAAGGAGAAAACGTAGATAATGAAGAAAATGAAA
>DASZGG010000162.1:0-4603 GCA_035939025.1 Chthoniobacterales bacterium
GACCTCCGGATGCGGTCTTTCATGCAGCAAAATGATTGTGCCGGAAACAACGGAACGTTTGATCCGCTCAACGATTTTTGCGGAATCACTGATCCGTGTATCATAGGCCCGGGCGCTCCATCCGACCAACCGAAGACCGCGGGCTGCCAAAATCGGATGGAGGAACGGGTTCTTCATACCGGTCGGCGCGCGAAACCAGAATGGCGGGGCAATCCCGAGGGAAGTTATTGTTCCTTCGAATGAGTCAATTTCCCGTGCGAGAGCCTTTGGTCCGAGTCGCCAGAAACTGCCCTGCGGGTGGGTTTGAGTGTGGTTGCCGATGGTGTGACCAGCATCCGATATCATGCGGGTTAACTCCGGATACTTAGCTGCTTTTGCACCGATCAAAAAGAATGTGGCGCGAGCGCCATATTTCTCTAACAATGCAATAACGTGCGGGGTTGTGTCTGGATCGGGTCCATCATCGATCGTCAACCAGGCCGTCTTAGCTTTGGTGCAATATTTCGTTACGACCGGGCCGAACCCTTGCGTCGATGGAACCACGGTTATCGCTACAAGCAGCAAATGAGATACAAACAAGATCCATAAACCCCAGATGTATCCGGCTGCTAACATCATGAGAGTCAGGAACGGTGCCAACACGATAAACCAGATTGTTGCTGTTGGTCGCAATCGCACGGCGCTTTTGAAACAGAACAGAAGAGAACTAGCAAGTCCAGGAAATCAAGAAGCCAAGAATTCAAGAAGTCAAGAATTCAAGAAGCCGTCTTCCTCCCGAGCTGCGCTGGAGGGGCGTTGCTTGCAACGCCCAGGAGCTGCAAGCAGCTCCCCTCCAGCGAAAATCTCACGAGCGCTTTGGCTTGTGAGGTTTTCGAGCTAGGATAACGGAATGATTCGACGGCCGGAATTACTTAGTCCAGCGGGCAATTGGGATTGCCTGCGCGCGGCCGTTGCGAATCGAGCCGACGCAATTTATTTCGGCTTGGAACGATTCAACGCTCGGCTGCGCGCGGATAACTTCCACGCAGAAGAGTTATCGGAGATCATGGGATACCTTCATCGGTACGGTGTGCGCGGCTTCGTGACTTTTAACACACTGATTTTTACAGATGAACTTCAAGATGCCGGGCACACGTTGGTCCAATTAGAGCAAGCGGGCGTCGACGCGATCATCGTGCAGGATCTTGGCTTAGCTCGACTCGCACGCGAGATTGCTCCGGACCTGGAGTTGCATGCATCAACGCAGATGACAATTACTTCCCCGGAAGGACTTGAGTTAGCCAGGGAGCTAGGCATTACTCGTGCTGTACTCGCGCGGGAACTTTCCTTGCGCGAGCTGAAGAGGTTTCCAACCGCTGACTTTCCGGTCGAGGTTTTCGTGCACGGAGCGCTTTGCGTTGCGTACTCCGGCCAGTGTTTGACCAGCGAGTCACTAGGCCAGCGCAGCGCGAATCGTGGCGAATGCGCACAAGCCTGCCGGCTGCCGTATCAACTCCTCGTCGACGGCCGGCAGAAGGATCTCGGTAACAAGAGATTTCTTCTTTCTCCGCAAGACCTCGCGGGAATTGACGAGATCCCTGAGTTGATACGTCTGGGTGTCGCAAGTTTTAAGATCGAGGGAAGGCTAAAGTCGCCCGAATATGTAGCGGCCGTAACGCGAGTCTATCGGAATGCGATTGATCGCGCGATTGAAGCACTTGGCTCCGAAGAAGAGATCGCCACAGTCCCGGCGGAGGATCGTTACAGTCTGGAGATGACTTTTTCGCGCGGCCTTTTCTCTGGTTGGCTTCATGGAGTCAACCATCAGCGACTCGTGAACGGGCGGTGTGGCAAGAAGCGGGGACCTTTTGTTGGGTTCGTCCGGACAGTTGGAAAGGACTTTGTGGAACTGGATGCCCAAATGCAGCTCAAACCCGGTGATGGCGTCGTTTTTGATACCGGAGGTGATACAGAGCACGAGCAAGGCGGCAGGATCTATGAGATCAGATCGCGCCGGCTCTATTTCCGAAACGGACAAATCGACTTTCAGCGGTTGAAAGTTGGCCACCGTTTGTGGAAGACGGATGATCCGGCCCTGAACCGGCAGTTGCGGCAAACTTTCGCACGCGATCCCGAACCGCCTCGAATTCCCCTTGATATGGAAGTGTCAGGCCGGGAGGGTATACCGTTAAAGCTGCGTGTAATTTCGGGAGATCATGCTGCCGAAGCCGATTCAAAACTAGTGCTGAGCTCTGCAAGAACATCGGCTCTCACCGACCTGGTTTTGCGCGAACAACTGGGTCATTTGGGCGAAACGGCGTACGTCTTACGGAATTTCAAAGTCAACCTGGAGAGTGACCTGTTTATTCCGATCCGGTTCATAAACCAGCTCCGACGCGATGCGATCTCCAGGTTGGATGCTGCAACCGGCAAACAACGAACCGTCCGGGAAAAAGCAACCGAAGCATCGTGCTACGTTCAGCACCTGGAGGATCCGCGCGCCTTGGATCGAAATCGTCGCTCTCCGGAATCAGCTTTATCCGGCCTTCTCGTCGAGGCACAGGCCTGCGGAAATGAGTCTCCCGAACTGATCACGCTCTGCCGGACCTTCGAACAGATAGATGCAGCGATGGAGGAGGCGATCGAAACTGTCTACGTCGACTTCGAGGATATCCGACTCTACCAGAAGGCTATTGAACGAATAGGTGAACGGGCGCGGGTCTTTCTCGCTACGCCGCGCATTCAGAAATCCGGCGAAAACGGCTTTTTTCGATTGATCGAAAATGCTCAACCGTATGGCATTCTAATTCGAAACCTCGGCTCAATTTCATTCTTCCGTGACAAGGGTTTTCGATTACACGGAGACTTTTCGCTGAATGTTGCCAATCCTTTGGCGGCACACTTTTTCGTGCAACGAGGCCTTCAGCAACTCACTCTTTCGTATGATTTGAGCATTAAAGAGGTGCTCTCATTACTCCGATATGAACCAGCGAGCCGTTTTGAACTCACGATTCACCAGCACATGCCGATGTTTCATATGGAGCATTGCGTGTTTGCTGCTTTCCTTTCGGATGGCACCGATTACACGAACTGCGGCCGCCCCTGCGATAGGCACGTGTTGAAGATCCGCGACCGGGTCGGGTCCGAACACCCAATCAAAGCCGATGTGGGCTGCCGGAACACTGTCTTCAACGCCCGAGCGCAGACAGGCGCTCAATATGCTCAAGCGTTACTGGCGGCTGGTTTACGGCGGTTCAGGATCGAGTTCCTGACAGAAAACCGTTGCGAAGCCCGTCAATTGATCAGTGTGTACCAGCAGCTTTTGCGAGGAGAGATTCCCGGGGAGGAAGTTTGGCGTGAGTTGAAGGTGCATCTTCAATTGGGAGTGACGAAAGGCACCCTGGAATGAAGTCAACTGTCGCACTTTTCATGTGCTTGTCCCTGACCGTATCCGAAATTTTCACAGAATGAAGAGATCACCGCTAGCAAGCATTCTTTCGATTGTTTTTATCGATCTGATCGGATTTGGAATGATCATACCGATTCTACCTCTGTACGCCCAACGCTTTCAGGCGACCGAATGGCAAATCGGGATCTTGCTTGCTTCTTATTCGTTCATGCAGTTTCTGGCGTCGCCGGTTTTGGGATGGTTATCCGATCGCTACGGACGAAAGCCGGTTCTGCTGTGCAGCCTGGTGGGATCGGCGGCTGGCTATCTCCTGATGGCTAATGCCGCATCGCTGGGGATGTTGTTTGCCGCGCGAATTCTAGCCGGCATAGCCGGCGCGAGCGTCGGTACGGCCTCTGCCTACATCGCGGATATCACGCCGCCCCAAGATCGTTCGAAACGGATAGGATTGATCGGGGCCGCTTTTGGAATCGGTTTCGTTCTAGGTCCCGCGATCGGCGGTATCCTTAGCCACTTCTCTGTGATCGCTCCGTTCTGGTTTGCGGCGATCCTCTCGGTTTTGAATGCGATTCTGATGTGGATAGTTCTTCCGGAACCGGAAAGGCATACGGCGCGACAAAAGGGTCCACTGAAGGATACATTTGAGCAAGCTGGTAGCTGGCGCCTCGGGGTCATCACGGTCACCTACTTCATCGCCATTGCCGGCTTCGCGATCGTGACGGTCATTTATCCGCAAGTGAGTCATCGTCGATTCGAACTAGATCAGAGCCAGATCAGTTATATTTTCGTAATGATGGGCCTGATCGGGGCCGCTATTCAGGGGGGTGGAATCGGGAGACTCGCCAAGCGATTTGGGGATGCAAACCTTGCAATCACTGGCTTTGCTCTGATGGCCGCCAGTATGATGTTGATGCCGTTTGCTAGCTCGGTTCCCATTTTTCTCCTATTCAGCGTCGGACTTGCGATTGGCAATAGTTTGTCACAGCCGACCGTTAACGCCATGGCCTCCAAGGGTGCCAGCGCCGCTCTGCAGGGACGTGTGTTGGGCGTCGTCCAATCGGCTGGAAGCTTGGGCCGCGTGTTCGGTCCGGTAATCGCTGGCTTTTTGCTGACCGGCGATCACCTGCGGCCAAATGCCCAATACGGCAACACACCGTTTCTGGTCGGTGGGGTCATCATCGCCCTTGCGTTCGGTTTAGCGACGACTTTGCGCGG
>DASZGG010000163.1:0-3718 GCA_035939025.1 Chthoniobacterales bacterium
GGATTAACCTATTACGCGGACCGCTGGCATCTCATTGCCTGGTGCCGCGCCCGGCACGATTACCGCGATTTTCGGACCGATCGAATCCAGGCTATCTCCTCTTTATCCGAGCGATTCGAACCTCGTGAGGGTTTTTCTCTAGGCGATTTTCTCAGGCGCTGGCAGGAACCTGTAGCATCTGTTAGAGGTTCAATCCGCGTGGATTCGTACACCGCCGAGCGCATACGAAAGGAAGCCCCTTTCAAGATTCTCCACGAAGAACGCGATGAACAGAGCGTCATCTTCACGATCGAAGGCGGGAAATGGGATTGGTATTTGGGGTGGCTCCTTTCTTTCGGAAATCGCCTTATCGTTATCGAACCGGACGATCTCCGCAGGCTTCTTTTCGAAGTAGCGCAGGCGACCGCAAACCACCACGGTCTAGTTCGGGGACCCGATTAGTAGGCGTATGCGGCTATTCGAAAGAAGAGCGGCAGCGGATCATTCGTTGCTGTCGTCCGGTGCTGCATCAAGAATCTAAGCTTCTCGGTGAACGCTTTGCCGCAAAGCCGTCCGGACCAGCGCGATCAGGCGATTTTCCCCAAAACCGCCGTCAAACCAACGTGCTGCGCCAGACGCGCTGGAAACCATCGACGATCAGAGGCGCTGCACCGGATGTCGTTATCGGACAATTCTACGGCGGCTCGCGCGGGAGCGCATCCCTACCGCGCCGGCGAAGTGGCTCGGTCCTAGTCTACGATTTAACTGATTCCCTAAGAACGCGGCTCAATTGCATGGCGCCACGTTCGATGGCGGCTTTGATTTCTTCGGGGCGTATCGGCTTGCTGAGATAGTCATCCATACCAGCAGACAGGCAACGCTCGCGGTCTTCCTTCATCGCATTGGCGGTCATCGCGACAATATATGGCCGTTCGGAAGGGCTCATGCGTGAGCAAATAAGCCGGGTCGCTTCGAGACCATCCATATTCGGCATTTGGATGTCCATAAAGAGGAGATCGTACTTTTGCCGCTCCGCTGCTTCCACGGCTTCCTTTCCACTGACAACCAGATCGGTGCGATAACCGAATTGGAGAAGAACGCCCATGGCGACTTTCTGGTTAACGATATTGTCCTCGGCGATTAAAATATTGAGCGGCAGACGCGCAGCCATGGTGGAGTCGAAGACTTTGTTTTGCCGTAACGATTTCGTAACCGTCTTGATTTTTCCGAGAGCTGTCGTGAGCGCGTTAAACAAATCCGCCTGTTTAATTGGTTTCATTAAACGGACTGCGAACTCATCAGTGGCGCTGATGCCCATGCCTTTGGCTGGAAGGGATGAGCTGAGTAGAATGAGAGGGAGTTCCTTGTATTTGTCGAACGAGTGGATTTCGCGGGCAAGTTGACATCCGTCGACGATGGGCATTTGAAAATCAAGGATCGCCACGTCCACCAGAGGTCCTCCCTGAAGCCAGGATAAGACCTCCGCTGGTCTCTCAAAAACTTGAGGAATCATCCCCCAGCGCTCGGTCTGAATGCGCAGAATGCGACGATTAATTTCGCCATCGTCGACGATGAGAACCTGGCGATCTGTCAGCACTGCTGAGGACGTGAGAAAATTCACTCGACGACGTGAACAGGTGGCTTTGGTGAAAAGAGTAAAGAAGAACGAGGTTCCCGCGTCCGCTATGCTATTGACCCAGATCCTTCCGCCCATCGCTTCAACAAGACGTTTGGAAATTACAAGGCCCAAACCGGTTCCACCATGGTGGCGCGTTACCGAAGCATCAACCTGACTGAAAGGCTGGAATAGGCGGTCCATACGATCTGCGGGAATGCCAGGGCCGGTATCGCGGATTTCAAACTTGAGGCGTGTCCATTCTTCATCTTCAAATTTCTCTTCATCCACGAGGCGAAGATATGCATTGTCTTGAGGGATATCCTGGCGGGAAAGCCGTTCGCTGGAGACCTCCACGACAACCTCGCCCTTTTCCGTAAATTTGAGGGCGTTGCCTACAAGGTTGATTAGGATCTGGCGCAATCGCGTAGGGTCGCTGACGATACCTGCGGGCGTATGGGAATCATAGAGGTAAGCAAGATCGATATTTTTTTCGGCGGATCGCGCACTGAAGACGTCAAGCACCTCCTCCAGACAGGGGATCAGGTCGAAGGCTAAGTGTTCGAGTTCCAGTGAGCCCGATTCAATTTTGGAGAAATCAAGAATCTCGTTGATGATGGTCAGCAGGTTGTCCCCGCTTTGTTGGATGGTCTCAACAAAACCTATCTGCTCATCACAGAGTTCGCTATCCAGTAATAGCCCAGCCATACCGATAACGCCGTTCATGGGCGTTCGTATCTCGTGACTCATATTGGCCAGGAAAGAAGACTTGGCGATGTTAGCGGCGTCAGCTATTTCCTTGGCTTTCTGAAGTTCGTGATTGGTCTTGTCCAATTCACTCGTGCGCTCCTTCACCGCGAGTTCGATTCGGTCGTTGGTCAATTCCAGTTCCGCTTGACGCCGGGCGATGCCTCGCATTTCCGCGATGCTTTGATGGCACATGATGAAAAGAAAGACATCTTCAAAAAGCACCCAACCAGCGTGCTCAATCCAGCGAGACGAGTCCGAGGTTATCGTACCAAAAACCGTTTGCGGCCAAAAGGTGCCGCGCAGAAAATGATCGATTGCCACTACAACCGTCGCCGTGACAAGGACACGCCAGTCCCGATAAAAGGCGAGAAACGCCAGGGAGCCAAAAATGTGGAAATGAGTTTCAACCCGTCCTCCAGTGAGGTCAATAAGTAGTACGGATGCCAGCATCTGAGCGACGGCGATGACATGACGGGTAATCGCCTGCCCTGGACGCAAAAAAACAAGCAAGATCGGGAAAACGGCAATGGCGCCTCCGAGAAAAATCGCGGCAAGGACGTGAAGATGAAGCGAACTGGTGGCTCCAATCCAAGTTCGAGGAGTGATCCACAGGGCCACGCCAATGCCGGCCAACCACTGTAACGCCATTAAACCGGCAAACATGCGGTCTGTGCGCTGCCAGACCTGCAGACAATGATTTTGAAAATGTTCCGCTGTAAGTTGAGCCAGCCGCACAGGCTCCGCCTTATCTCCGTTCGTTGAAAATTCAATAGAAGGCGGAGATTGTGTCATGAATATCCTTTCTAAATTGCAAAGAGGTCCGTTTATAAGAGCGAACAGCCGAAGACGGGCGTGTGATTGACAGGAGCGTGACCGTTGAGAATAAAGCTCACGACGGCAGAGCGGCCCACGTTGTCGCCTTCGTGTCCACGGGATGCGGTGATCCCTCCGCTGAAAAGCAACTTGCCGGAAGGGGCATACAACAGGGCATGTCCCGAACCCTCGACGTCAAATCGGTGAGCTTCCCGGCCCCCTTGGTCGCGAATAACACGAATGCCGGGAATATTTGTCGCTGAGTTCCACAAATCCCCTAGTTCCCAACCGGCGGGAACTCCATCCGGAATAGTAAAGACAACAATCACCGAGACCTTGTTTTGGGTTTCTGCCAGAACACCGACCAGTTCATGGAGACTTGCCTCCGTACAGGGACACTGGGGATGGGCAAAAAGCACGAGAGTCGGTTTTTCTGAGACAAGTTGGATAGCGGAGCTTCGTGGGAAAAGCGTTACCGGTGGCGCAGCTTTCACCGGCGTAAACTCTTCCTGCGCCAAGATCAGGGATCCGACGACAATAAACGAAACCCAGAGTACACCA
>DASZGG010000164.1:0-4170 GCA_035939025.1 Chthoniobacterales bacterium
AAAATTTTGATGACATCCATGTTGTGGCCGGCGACCTGCGTCAGAATCCGATGCCGACTCAGGAGGGGGACGATTACGAGTTGCGCAAAGAGCCCGTGATCGATCCTATGCATAATCCGCCACGCCAATTTCAGAGCCAGCTGCGGCGGTTCATGGAATTCGATAGCGATCATGAGCCCTTTTCCGCGCACTTCTTTGATCAGCGAGTGCCGGCTTCGGAGCGCAGCCAGCCTTTCCAGCAGCATTTTGCCGATGACGGCTGAGTTCGCAACGAGCTTCTCACTTTCCAAGACATCGAGCGCCGCGAGCCCACAGGTCATCGCGAGATTGTTCCGACCGAAAGTGCTGGAGTGAACCACTGCCCGGTCCAGTCTGCTAAACACTTTCTGATAAATCGCGCGCCTGGTGATAATGGCGCCGCAAGGCACAAAACCACCGCTTAAACTCTTCGCCACCGTTACGATGTCCGGCTCGAGATTCCAATGTTGAAATGCCCACCATTTTCCGGTTCGGCCCATCCCGGTCTGCACCTCATCGCACACCACCAGCGTTCCGTGAGTCCGACAGAGGGCCTGCGCTCTTTGATAGAAATCGTCGGAGGGAAAGTTTACCCCTTTTCCTTGCACCGGCTCGAAAAGAAATGCTGCGACATCCTTCTTTTTCAGCAGCCGTTCCAACGCCTCCAGATCGCCCAGGCGAATACGTGCAACGTCGGTTAAAAAGGGCCCGAATCCTTCCTGAAAATTACCACTGCCAGTCATTGAAAGGGCGCCGTAAGTGAGACCGTGATAACACCCTTTTAAGCTGACTATCTTCGCCCGGCCGGTCGCCGCACGAGCAAACTTGATTGCGCCTTCGACCGCTTCCGTTCCGGAATTGCAGAAGAACACTGCCTCCAGGTGGGGAGACATCTTCTTCAGTAACGCCTCCGCGAGCAGACCACTCAAAAGCGAGCAATCGAGTTGCACCATGTTAGGCAAATCCAAGTCCAGCGCGTCCCGAATTGCCCGTTTAATGACCGGGTGATTCCGCCCCATGTTGAACACTCCGTAACCGCTCAGAAAGTCGAGGTATGCCTTCCCAGCCCCGTCGTACAGGTAGGCTCCCTCGGCACGGACGTAAACTTTATCGAACCCAGTGATCCGCAAAACCTCTACCAGCGTTGGATTAAGGTGCCGACTATGCAGCTCGTAATTTTCGCCCATCCGGGCGGCAACAAGACTTTTTAAATCGAATGACATCGGTCGTAAACGCCTCAACTAAGAGCGGAATCGGCTACAGCTGAATTGAGCGGGTAAATTCCGGGAATGATTGCACGGGAACTCGCCAAGGTACAGTAAGAATGACGCGTTCACAGTCGAAGAGTCTTTACAGAAGAGTTTGAACAGAAGGTAGCAAAGGAAGCAAAGACGGATTTGGATTGGGTTTGCGAGATGAACTCTCTTTCAGGTTCGGCCTGTTGAGCCAACCCGCTTCCACCCGGTGCTCAGATCACGACCTGGGACCAAACAATGGGTCGCTCATATTTCGTACCTTTGCTTCCTTTGCTACCTTCTGTTCAAATCTTCTTCGTTTTCTTCCGTCCAATAATCTTCGCTGCCTTTGTGTATCGCCTGGCCCTTGGTCCCGTTGTTTGTTAAAAGCGGTTAATACCTTAATGATGGTGCAGTTTATCGACCCGTGGGCCGTGGTACTTTGTTTTGCCGGAGCAGGTGTAATCCTGGTCTTGATTCGGGTCGTCCGCTATTTTCTAGAGCCCACCGTCTACGTTGAACCGGTCGATACTCTACTAACGGCGGCCGAACAAAAATTCTACGAGGCGCTCGACACGGCGATCGACGGCCGATTACTGATTCTTTCCAAGGTTCGTATCGCAGACCTCTTTCATGTCACCAGCGCAAGCCCTTCGGCCAGGCACCGGGTCTTTCGGTCGATTGCTTGCAAACACGTGGACTTTGTTTTGGCCGACGCAGAGAACCTTCGTCCGCTGGCTGCCATCGAGTTGGACGATTCCTCGCACCAGCGGGCCGACAGACGGCTGCGAGACGAACTGCTGGATGACCTCTTTCAGAAAGCGGCGTTCCCGCTCATCCGATTCCGAACCGCCGCCGCCTACAGCCCAAGGATGATCGAGGAAAGGGTAGACGAAGTGGTGAAGATTTAAGTTTTGAGTTTGGAGTTTTGGGTTTTGGGTTTTGAGTAAGAGCGAGACGCTCGACCGACATACTACTCAAAACCCAAAACTCCAAACTCCAAACTCAAAACTTAAATGTGCTCTGCGATCGTCTTGAGAAAGGCCACCATATACTTCGCTGCTTTGACCTCGCCGACACCTCGAATGCGCCTGGCAGTTTCAAGCGAACTTGGCTTCAACCGGGCAAAAGCCTTAAGGGTTTCATCGGGGAATATGACGAAGTGGGGTACCCCACCCTGTTCTTGTGCCAGTGTCGCACGTGTTCTTCGCAAGGCTTCGAACAATCCAAGATCAAATGGAGCCTCATCGTCTAGCTCGCGAACGAGTCTCTTTGCTTGTCGCGGCCCGGATTCCTCAGGCCAAACCAATTTGAATGCGGCGAGGTTTTGCATCACCGCGACGCCTGACTCCGTCAGGCCAATCATTGGGTACTGACCTCCAGTCGAATAGATGAGCCCAGCCTCTTCCATCTCCCGGAAAAGCTCATGCAGATAATTGGACGATTTCTGTTTCAACAAACCGTAAGTCGTCAGTTCGTTCAGGCGTGCATCGAGGATCTCTTTCCCCCGACTGCCAACCAGTACTTGAATTACACGGTTACGCCCGAAACGCGGCATAAATCCTTCTTTCGTTCGGTAGCACATCCGAGCAACTGCACTCAGCGCTTTACGAACCACTAAGAGTTCTTCATCCGTAGGTTGCCGGAGGTGCTCTCCACGCGCGCTCGAACATCGGTCGCAGGCTCCGCAGTCTGTAAATTCGGTGTCACCAAAGTACCGTAAGATGATCTTCTGACGGCACTCCCGACTATAGGCGTACTCGACCATCGCCTTGAGCTTGGCCCGGTCCCGTTTCTCCTTTTCTCGCAGGGCGGCCGTATCAATCGGCAGTTGGAACGGCTGAAGGTCTCTTTGGAGCAATCGTGTGCCGCGGATCCGTTTGCCAGGAATGTCGTAGCGGTCAATCACGCCGTGTCGATCGAGGACCGTGATGGCTGAGTGTACGGCCATTTCGTTGCTCTCTTGATCGAGTCGAGCAGCGAGATCCTGAATCGATCGTACAATTTCGCCCTCCTCATTCGCCAAGTTCCGCAAAAGCAGATAGACATTCCGAATGAGTTCGACCGACGGGTTGCTGCCATCGATGAAGAATTCCTGAATTCGAGTATCGGCGTAATTAAAGAATAGTTCGCATTCTGCGGGTTCACCGTCCCGTCCAGCACGACCCGCCTCCTGATAATACGCTTCCAACGAACCGGGTACTTCAAAATGCACCACGAACCGGAGGTCGGCACGATCGATACCCATCCCGAATGCATTCGTGGCGACGACAACATCGCAGTCGTTTTGCGTGAACCGGTTCTGTGCTTCCTCCCGAGCGGCGTCGTCAATGCCACCGTGGTAACTAACGACCTGGATCCCGCCTGCCTTGAGATATTCGCTAACCTGGTCAACGCGTTTGCGTGTCGCACAATAGACGATTCCGGTGCGGTGGCGCCCGATCAATTCACGGAGCCGAGTGTACTTCTCAGACTCTCTTTCCGTCTCGGTCACAATGAATCGCAGATTCGGTCGTGCAAATCCGGCAACGAAAACATTCGGCTTCTCTAGTCCGAGGCGTTTGACGATATCCGTTCGCACCTCCGGTGTTGCCGTGGCCGTAAAGGCGGCGACTTGAGGGCGCCCAAGTTCTTCGAGCACGGAACCAAGTCGAAAATAGTCGGGCCGAAAATCGTGGCCCCATTGGGATATGCAGTGCGCTTCGTCCACGGCGAACAACGCGATCGTGATCTGGCCGAGAGCTTCGAGGAAAGACCGGCTCCGGAATCGTTCCGGCGCGATATAAACCAGCTTGAACTCCCCGTCCCGCATCCGGCGGATGCGGTGATGCTGCTCGGCAACCGAGATCGTGCTGTTAACCAGGGTGGCGGAGAGACCGCGTGCCACCAGAGCGTCTACCTGATCCTTCATGAGAGC